>CANROL010000030.1 GCA_947632255.1 uncultured Bacilli bacterium | reverse complement strand
GGGTTGGTATTCCCTATTGTCCTAAACATCATATTCCTATTACTCGCCAATCAATTGAAGAAATGACTAATAAAGTTATGGATTTACCTCTTAATTCCAAATTAGAAATTATGGCACCAGTAGTCCATGGGGAAAAAGGTGAACATAAAAATTTATTTGAAGATTTAAGAAAAAGTGGTTATTCTAGAGTTAGAGTTAACGGCACAATATATTCTTTAGATGAAGAAATAACTTTAGAAAAAAATATTAAAGATAATATTGAAGTAGTAATTGATCGTATTGTTTTAACCCCTGAAGAGCGAGGTCGTATTTTTGAAGCAATAGAAACAAGTACAAAACTCGCGGATGGCAAAGTTTTAATTCATATCATTGATGGTGAAGAACTACTTATGAGTGAGCATTATGCTTGTCCTCACTGTAATTTTTCTATTCCCGAGTTAGAACCAAGATTATTTTCTTTTAATGCTCCTTATGGAGCTTGTCCGGAATGTAAAGGTCTAGGTACTGCTCTAAAAATTGGGGAAGCCCTATTAATGCCCGACATGGATAAAAGTATCTTAGAAGGTGGTATTAAAACTCTAAGTAATGATTCTAATATTGAAATGACCGAGATTAGTACTGTTTGTAATTATTATAATATAGATATTACTAAACCCTTAAAAGATTTTACCAGAAAAGAATTAGATATTATTTTATATGGTTCTAAAGATAAAATAGATTTTAAATATGTTTCTAAAAATGGAAATGTTAGATATGCTTCATCTTATTATGAAGGTATTATTAATACTTTAGAACGAAGACACTTAGAAACTACATCTAATTGGCGAAGAGAATGGTTAGAAACATTCATGGTTGAATCCCCTTGTCCAGTTTGTCATGGCTCTCGTCTTCAAGAATCAGTTCTAGCCGTAAAAATAAATAATAAAAACATTTATGAAGTTACTAATTTAAGTATTTTAGAATTAAGAGATTTTATTGCTAATTTAAAATTATCAAATGAACAAATAGAAATAAGTTCTTTAGTTACAAAAGAAATATTAAATAGATTAGACTTCCTAATAAATGTTGGTTTAAGTTATTTAACTTTATCTCGAAGCGCTGGTACTTTATCTGGTGGTGAAGCTCAAAGAATTCGGCTTGCTACTCAAATTGGTTCTAAATTATCCGGAGTTTTATATGTTTTAGATGAACCTAGTATTGGTCTTCATCAAAAAGATAATGAAAAATTAATCAATGCTTTAAAAGAAATGCGGGATTTAGGCAATACTTTAATCGTGGTTGAACATGATACCGATACAATGCTTGCGAGTGATTTTTTAGTCGACATTGGTCCGGGTGCTGGTGAATATGGTGGTGAAGTTGTAGCCTCTGGAACACCAGAAGAAGTAATGAAAAATCCTAATTCCCTAACGGGTCGCTACTTAAGTGGAAAAGAATTTATTCCTGTTCCTAAAAAAAGACGTAAAGGAAATGGCAAATATTTAAAAATAGTTAAAGCTACTGAACATAACTTAAAAAATGTTAATGTAGATATTCCTTTAGGTAAATTTGTCTGTGTAACTGGGGTTTCTGGTTCAGGTAAATCTAGTCTAATCAATGAAATTTTATATAAAACGCTCGCGGTTAAAATAAATCGTTCGAAACAAATTCCTGGTGCTTGTAAAGAAATAAAAGGTATTGAAAATATTGATAAAGTTGTTGATATTACCCAAGATGCCATCGGTAGAACTCCAAGAAGTAATCCTGCCACTTATGTTGGAGTATTTGATGATATAAGAGATGTTTTTACCAATACTAAAGAAGCCAAAATGCATGGCTACGATAAAGGCCGATTTTCCTTTAATGTTAAAGGTGGTCGTTGTGAAGCATGCTGGGGTGATGGTGTTAAAAAAATTGAAATGCACTTTTTACCTGATGTTTATGTACCTTGTGATGTCTGTGGAGGTAAACGTTTTAATAAAGAAACCCTAGAAATTAAATTTAAAGGTAAAAATATTGCTGATGTTTTAGATATGCGTGTATCCGAAGCTTTAAAATTTTTTGAAAATATACCTAAAGTCTATAATAAATTAAAAGTTATGGAAAGTGTTGGTTTATCTTATATTAAACTAGGTCAACCTGCCCCAACTTTATCTGGTGGTGAAGCAGGCCGAGTTAAACTAGCCAAAGAACTTCAAAAAAAGCCAACTGGTAAAAGTATCTTTATCTTAGATGAACCAACCACTGGTCTTCACAGTGAAGATATTAAAAAGTTATTAAATATTTTAAATAATATTGTCGACAATGGTGATACAGTTGTTGTAATTGAACATAATTTAGATGTTATTAAAGTTGCTGATTATATTATTGATTTAGGACCAGATGGAGGCTCATTAGGTGGTGAAGTTATCGCAACTGGTACTCCTGAACAAGTAGCAAAATGTCCTAATTCCTACACTGGTGAATTCTTAAAGAAAATATTAAACTAGTTAATTCTAGTTTTTTTAAAGCAAAAAAATAACTGACGCGCCAAATTAATGGCTATCAGTACTAGATATTTATAATAATATCATTTTTCTACTAAATGTCAATAATTGCAAATGAATTATTTTTCTATTTGACTATGAAATATAACATAATTAGTAAAGTAATTGACATAAATCTTTTAAACTTTTTAATTATATTGTATAATTAAATTGTGATAAAAATGAATAATAAAGGTTTTACATTAATTGAAGTTTTATGTACAATTACTATCATGGGTATAATTGCGACGATTGCTTGTCTTAACTTCGTTAATATTTTTGATAATAAAGAAAAAATTACTAACACTAGTAAAGAAAGTATTATTACTACTGCTGCCTGTACTTATATTGAATTAGAAGAAAATAAAGATTTAAAAAATACTTGTTTAGAAAGAGGTTGTAAAATATCATCTAATACTTTAATTAGTGAAGGTTTAATTGATTCTAATATTACCAATAAAGAAGTATTTATAACTATTAAAAATGTTAATAATACCAAACAATGTTATTTAGAAAAGGAGTAAATAAAATGGCCAAATTATATTTTAGATATGGTGCAATGAACTGTGGTAAATCAACAGCCATAATTCAAGTTGCTTATAATTATGAAGAAAAAGGAAAAAACATATTATTAGTTAAACCTAGTATTGATACTAAAGGAGAGAAAAATGTAGTTAATCGTTCCAATTTATCTCGCGAAGTAGATCTTCTTTTAAGTCCCAATGATTTAGTAAGTAATCACTTAAAGCCTGATTTAAGTGCTATTCTAGTAGATGAAGCTCAATTTTTACAACCAGAGCAAGTAGATGATTTATATAAAATTTCTAAATTTCAAGATATCCCTATTCTCTGCTATGGACTTCGCTGTGATTTTAGAATGCATGGTTTTCCCGGTGCTTCTCGCTTATTAGAAATCGCGGATTCTTTAGAAGAATTAAAAACTATTTGTAAATGTGGTAAAAAAGCCACCCAAAATTTAAGATTAGTAAATGGTTCCCCTACTTTTGAAGGTAATCAAGTAGCAATAGATGGTAAAGATTTAGTTACCTATGAATCAGTATGTGGATCATGTTATTTAAAATATTATGAAGAATATTTAGAAAGGATTAAAAACAATGAAAGAACAAATACTAGAAGTCTTGAAAAACATTAATGATGCTAAAACTGCCATTGAAATAAATGATTTACTTAACTTAACTACTGTTGAAGAATATCAAGAATTAATGGCATCATTAGATGAATTAGTAAACTCTGGACTTATATATCAAACTAAAAAAGATAAATATTTATTAATTAAAAATGCTCCTAATTTAAAAGTAGGTAAATTATCTATTAATAAAAAAGGTTTTGGTTTTCTAATATTAGATAAAGAAGATGATATTTATATTGCTGAAGAAAATATCAATAATGCCATTAATAATGATTTAGTTTTAGTAGAAGTATTAAAAAAAGGGTTAAAACCTGAAGGTCGTATTTTAAAAATAATTAAAAGAGATTTAGAAAATATTGTTGGGGAAGTAATAATAAAAGATAATAAAATGCTTTTAAAACCGGATGATGATAAATTAGATTTAACAATATTTTTAACTAGAGAAACTACTTCTAATTGTGTTGAAGGTCATAAAGTATTAGTACATTTAAGTAAGAAATTAAATCATAAAACTTATCTAGCCGATGTTTTAAAAATATTAGGTCATAAAGACGATGCTGGAGTTGATATCTTAAGTATTGCTTATAAATACGCTATATATGATGAATTTAGTAAAGAAGTATTAAAAGAATTAGATAGTATTCCTACTGAAGTAAAAGAAGAGGAATTAATTAATCGTCAAGATTTAACGAAAGAAATGATTTTTACCATAGATGGTGCAGATACTAAAGATATTGATGATGCTATAAGTTTAACTAAAGAAAATGATTTATATGTTTTAGGTGTGCATATTGCCGATGTTAGTCATTATGTTAAAGAAAATACCGCTTTAGGGGATGAAGCTTATAATCGTGGTACTTCTTCTTATCTTGCGGATACTGTAATACCTATGCTTCCTCATAAATTATCTAATGGTATCTGTTCTTTAAATGAAAATGAATTAAGATTAACCATGAGTTGTGTTATGAAAATTAATAATAAAGGTCATATTGTAAGTTATGATATCTTCCCAAGTTATATTAAATCCCAGAAAAAAATGACTTATGATAATGTCAACTTAATTTTAGAAAAAAATATAATCCCTAAAGGTTATGAACCATTTACTTCTACCTTAAAAGAAATGAATGTTTTAGCAAAAATCTTAAGAAAAGAAAAAATAAGTCGAGGTTATATTGAATTTGATATTGATGAAGCTAAAATTATTCAAGATGAAGAAGGACATGCGATTGATATTAAAAAAAGAACTAGAGGCGATGGCGAAAACTTAATTGAAGATTTTATGATCGCTGCGAATGAAACTGTGGCAACTCATATTGCTAATATGGAACTTCCTTTTATTTATCGGGTTCATGCCCTACCCAATGCTGAAAAAATTGAAGATTTCTTAAATTTAGTTAAAGCCTTAGGTTATACTATTCATACTAATTTAAAAGAAATAACTCCTAAAACTATGCAAAGCTTACTTGAAGAATTACAAGATAAACCAGAATATTTTATTTTATCTACCCTTTTACTTCGCAGTATGAAAAAAGCCGAATATTCTAAAGTAAATATTGGTCACTTTGGTCTTGCTAGTTCTAATTATACTCACTTTACTTCCCCAATTAGAAGACTCCCTGATTTAATAGTTCATCGCTTACTTAAAACTTATTTAATCAAAAAAGATTTTAGTATGGCAACGATTAATTATTTAGAAAATTATTTAGTTACTGCTTCAGAACATGCGAGCGAAAGAGAAGTTGCAAGTGTTAATGCCGAACGTGATGTTGCTGATATGAAAATGGCTGAATATATGGAAAGTCATATTGGCGAAATTTATGATGGTATTATTAGTTCAGTAACCAACTTTGGTTTCTTTGTCCAATTAGAAAATCTAATTGAAGGCTTAGTTCATGTAAATACCCTAAAAGGTGATTATTATAATTATGTTCCTGAATTATTATCTTTAATAGGTAAATCTACTAAAAAAGTATATCGTGTTGGTAATCATGTTCAAATAAAAGTCATAAATGCTTCTAAAGAAAATGCTTTAATTGATTTTGAAATAGTTGGTGATCAAAATGGAAATTAAAAATAAAAAAGCTTATTATGATTATTTTATCTTAGAAGAAATAGAAGCTGGTTTAGCTTTATTAGGTACAGAAATAAAATCGGTAAGAAAAGGTTCTGTTGATTTAAAAGATACTTTTGTAACTATTAAAAATAATGAAGCTTATCTTTTAAATATGTATATTGCAAAATATGAAGAAGGAAATATTTTTAATCATGATGAAAGAAGAACTAGAAAATTATTACTTCATAAAAAAGAAATTCTAAAACTAAAAGATAAAATAAAAATCGATGGTTTAACTATTATTCCTTTAAAATTATATTTTAAAAAGAATAAAGTTAAAGTCTTAATTGGTATTTGTAAAGGAAAAAAGATCTATGATAAAAGAGCTAGTTTAAAAGAAAAAGATTTACAAAAAGAATCAAGATACTATTAAAGTTCATTTCTAAAGATGAACTTTTTATTTTTTAAAATAATCCCAAATAAGTAATAAAGCATTTATTATTAATACAACTCCAATAATTACAAAAATAATATTAGATACAAATATACTAAATATTCCTAAAATAATTAAAACTATATTACTTAAATTATCCATTGTAAACATTTTATCAGGATTAGTAAGTATTCTTGATACTCCCATAAATATTAAGAATAAACCTAAAACTATTCTAATACTTAATTGTAATGTATTAGCTAAAATCATTAATAAAATACCTAATAATATAGCTATACCTCCAATTATTAAATTAATTCTATATTCTTTATTTTTAAAATAATTAATTAAATAATTAACTCCTACAATTAAAATTAAAATACTAATAATATAAAATATTAAAGTAACAGCTTCATTATTTTTAAAAGCTAATATTATCCCTAATATTAAATATATAATTGGCATTATTAAACTTTTATTATTATCTTTATTTTTAATCATTTCTACCATCCTCAATTATAATTATACTTTAATATGATAATAAAGTCAAAACTTATTTTATATTTTTTCAAGTTATGTTATAATAGTGTATATAGAATAAGGAGGATATATATGTTACAAATTAAAGATATTAAAAATATACTTTTAACTTATAATTTTAATACATATTATGGTCCTACTATTTATAAAAATAATAATGATTTAGGTCTTGCTCTTGATTTAAAAGATAGTACTTTTGGTTATTTAACACGTTTTTTTACTTTTGAAAACATTAATGATTTAGATAACTTTTTAACTAAATACATAGCTTATAAAAATAATAAATTAGATATAAAATTAAGTTTTGATGATTATTTAACAACTACACCTACTTTAATATATACTTATCAAAATAAAGAATTATCTTTAGAAGATTTATTAAATTTAAAAGATAATATTAAAACTATTAAATCTAATAATATAACTAATACAACTAAACAAATATATTTAATTAATATAGAATATTTAACTAAATATTTAATTAATTTAATTAAAACTAATATTTCTAATAAAGAAACAAAAAATAATTTAAAAATAAAAGAAAATGATTTAAAATATCAATTATTACAAGTATTAGCTATTTATTATGATAAAGATAAAAATATTGCTAAAAAAGGTGTAACTCTAGATACTTTTATTAATGATACATCTCTTATTAATGAATTAGAAAATAATTTAAAAAACCTTCCTAATGAATCTATAGAATATCTTGAAAACTATTTAAAAGATTTAATTAATAAAGTTAAAACTACTGAATATGATGACAAAAATATTATTAATGCTTATTCTAATTTAGTTTATAATTATAATATTGATATTCTAACTAAACAAATAGCTTTTGTTAATAGTAAAATAACTTCCGAAAAAAACTTTAACTTAAAAGGTAGTAAAATCCATAATATAGATGCGGAATTAAAATCATTTTTAAAAACTAATACATCCCCACCTAAATATGAAGTTTATTTACAAAATATTCATAATAATCTTGATAATAAATATCAAAATATCCCTTTAGAAAATGCTTATAATATCATAAGTGGTGAAAATATTACTATCCCTACTATTCCTAATTATACTGAAGAAATAAGTAATTTAACTTATTTAAATAATTATTTTAATAATTTAGATTCTAATACTAAAAATGCTTTAATATTATATAATTCTCTATATAAAAAGCTTATTAATTATATTATTGATAATAATTACCCTTCTCTAGATATAATTAAAAATAATTTTGATATGTCTTATTATTATGACCAATTAGATGATATTATTCATCAAGAAAAAAATATTTCTTATTATGAATATTTTACTTTATTAGATTTTAAAAATATTGATTCTTACTTAAATTCTTTAATTAATATAGCTCATACTATTGAAAATACTAATTTATTAATTAATACTAAATTATTTGCTTTTACTTTAAATAATTCTAATAAATACAAAGAATTAAGTTTAAATCCCCTTCATGATCAAGAAACTTATTTAATTGAAATAAAACCCCAAACTAATATTATATATATAAATACCTCTTTAGAAATAGATCTAAATACTGAAGAAATATCTTTAATAAATACTAATAATATTTATTACAAAGGTAATATTAAAATTAGTAATAATTATATAACTGTTAATAATTATGAAAAAATAAATCATTTAGATAAAAAAAATGATATAATAATTACAAAAGAATTAAATTTAATTAATACCACTAATTATAGATTAGGAGAAATAAATCATGAATAATAATCAATTTTTAAAAGAATTAAATACTAATTTAAAATATTTAAATAAAAAAAATAAACAAGAAGAATTATCTAAATATAATAATATCGATGTATCTAATTTAGATCCTATTGAGGAAGCTAATAAAATATATCAAAGATATAATTCTAAAGTAATTATCTATCCTAAAATAACCCTATATAATGCTTTAAAAACCTATATAAATTCTTTTAAAAGCAAAAAACATTTAAAAGAAATAATATTATTTATATTATATTTATTCTTATTATTAATTATTATTAAAATACCATTTATTTTTATAAGAGATATTACTTTAAGTTATTTTTCTTTATCTATGAATAATAACTTCCAAGTAATATGGAATTTAACATTTGAATTATTATACGCTATAACTACTATTATTATCTTTATAAAATTAATTAAAAATAAAGCCCAACAATTAAATAATATTAAATAATAAAACCTTTAAAACAAAGAGCAATGATTTAATTCATCGCTCTTTAATTTTTTAAGTTACAGGTTCTTGTTTATCAGGATCTACCGCTCCGGTAACACCCCCACCTTCAGATTTCACTGTAAATGGATTAGTAGCGGTACCATCACCAGAAGTCAGAGTTCCAGATACCAGATTCAATACTGGCCGGAGCCCGCGCGGGCTGTCAACGAAGCTGTAGTTCAGGAAGCCGCTGTTGTCCACGTCGAAGACGCTCGCATTCGAACCATTGAAGTTATAGGGCGACATTGTCCAATAATACTGATTATTATATAAGTAATCTTTTTTGTTAGAACCACTCCAATTATTTCCAGCATATACTTGTTCATCTATAGTAACTAATCCTATTGGGTATTCTAGACTTTTCGTTCCTTCACTTGCTTCTCTTGATGTATATAAATCATGTTCTTTATCTTCACATAGGAATGTTGGTTCATGTAGACTTAATGTTCTTATATATCCTCCGTAGTATGTTTTTTGTGTTCCTGTTCCTAAATTATCATTTCTTACTTTTGTTGAATAATCATATGCTGTTCTATCACCACAAAAGCCTGCATTTTTATCTATATATCCTGCTTGGTATTCTTCCATTAAGTTTTCACTAAACCATTTCTGTTTTTGCATTACTATCTGTTGTATGTCCATTTCTCTCACCTAATTTATATTGATATCCTACATATTCTGCTTGATTAGATAAATTATTAAATTTATAACTTCCTATCAATGTTCCTTCACCTGTTTGAGCTGGTGCACTATTAGTTGTTGATGTTCCTGCATATATCATTCTTATACTTCCATCACCATTTATTCGAATTATCCTCCACCAAATATCTGCATTGCTTTTATCTGTTCCAAATTTTAC
>CANROL010000029.1 GCA_947632255.1 uncultured Bacilli bacterium | reverse complement strand
GCCCATCTTCTAAATTGGGTGGCCCTAATTGAATTTACTCGGTACCCTACAGAAATTATAGCATCTAAATTATAATATTCAATACTTCTTTTAACTTTTCTATTTCCTTCTAATTGAATTAATTCCATTTTGGAATAAGTTGAAGGTTTATCAAGTTCACCATCTGCATATATATTAATTAAATGTTTTGCAATTGCTGGTTGTTCTACATCAAATAATTCAGCCATTGCTTTTTGAGTCATCCATAAAGTTTCATTTTCATATCTTACTTGAATACCTTTATCTTTTTCTTGTACTTTAAAAGTAATAAACTCTTCAGCACTACTTCTAATCATTAAATCTTTTGCCATTTTATCATCTCCTTTTCATATGTTCTTAAATGTCGTAATCACTTTTCACATCCTTAATTATTTTAATCAATTCTTCTTTGGAAGGCAATCTCTTTCTTCTTTTCTATTTATTCTAATTAGCTCTTGAAAATATGTCAAGATAATTCGGTCGACACTGTCGACCAAATTGGATAAAACTCATAAAATCTTTGCATTCTTCTTAAACTAACAGAAGAAAAACCACTTCCAAATTCATTTATAAATTTACTAGATAAAACATCTATTATTTTTTACCATAACTTGCCTTTATAATATTTTCGGATAATTCATATGTTATCTTTCCCACATACCAATATACTTCCGGCATTGTGTATCTATATGTTTAAACTTTTTTTCTTTGACAATTATTATTTTATTTCGAATATCTTGATAAATATTTTCAATATCAACTAATTTTTCCGGCTTCATTTTCTAAAATTAAGTTATTATTTTTCATTTTTCATCTCCAATCTACACGCTTTTAAATATGTAAAAATTTTTTTATAAAAGTTTCTATAATGTATTCATAAACTATAAAGCTTTAATTAATATTTATTTCATTTTCATTTTATATTGCTCATAATTTTTAGCAATTGCATCATTAACATTTATCCAATAGTAATTTGTCATTGTATTATCATATTTATCAAATTTTGTTTTTTCTAATTTTCCCCCTAAAGATAAGATTGTTTTATTTGAACCTATATTATCGACAGTACAAATTAATAATACTTTTTCTTCCCCTAATTTTTGTTCTTCTAATAATCCTAAATATAGTGCTATTTTAGCATAGCCTTTTTGTCTTTCAGTAGGCCTAATGCCATATCCTATATGGGATGCCCAAGTTTTTAGTTTATCTTTTGAAATATTATATCGTATATTTAACATACCAACTATTCTATCATCGCTATCTCTTACTACAAAAAATGTTTTTGATTGACAATGATTTATCTTTTTTAAATATTCTATATTTTCTTTTTTGCTAAGTTCTAACAGCCATTCTTCATAAGTTGCTCCAAAAAGGCACATTTCCATACCTCCTGTACCATTTAAATCAGAATTATATTTAATATTTTCAGTTAAATAATCTAAGGCTTCTTGCTTTCTATTTATTGTCGGAATTTCTAAAAATATTTTCTCCATAAGTTAGCTCCTTTATTTATATTAATTATTAAATCATAAAATAGTAATAATATTAAATCAAAAGTGCTGCTTCCAGTGATTCACATTACTTTTTTCAAAATCAATATGTAAATTTAATTCTTCTTCTGTTGGAAATTCTTTTATTTCAGGTGGCAAGTATTCTGATAATTCGTATGAGCTAACTCCAATTGGTTTATTTATATCTCTTAATGCATACTCTACATTAGCATTGGCATTTTCAAATATTTCTAATTGCGTTTGTTGGATTTTAGTTACTATTTTATCCATAGCAATTTTGAAATCATTTAATTTAATTTCTACCATATTCAAACCTCTTCGTACAATTTGGCAGATGCGTCTGCCAATTTTTAAATTTTCATCAATTCTTTCACTTCCTAAATTAGCAAGCCATAATTTAAATGGTTCGGCTTTACCTGACGGAACTGATTCAATTAATCTTAAAATTCCCTTAGTATCTAATACATCTGTATTATAATATTTTCCATCTTTTAAAGATTGCATTTTTAGTTGTACGATATTTTCGTACAACTTACTTCCTTCATTTTCTAATTTTCTTTTTAAGTCAGTCCAATATCTTTTTGGTATTTTACTATCCGTTAAAGCACTTATAACATCAACAACACTAAAATAATATTCTTCTTTTTCACTATTCCAAATACTTCTTATTTCTTTTCCTTCAAATAAATTGGATATTGTTTCTAATTTATTTTTCAAAATTAACACCTTCTTTCTTATTTTTATTAATTATTTTTAATTACATAGCATTTAATCTTTTTAATTTTTCATTTCCTAATTGTTCTTTTTCTATCTTTTTCAAACTTTTCTCAGGAGTTGGCATATCTTCCGGCAATATTCCTCCAATATCCATGATGGCTTTTCGTACCTTTTTTCCCACTTCAAAATGAACATTTTTAGCATTATTTTCCCCTTGAACATTATCTTTAATTAATTTCTGTTTTGTTTGATTTATTCTAAATAAATTAGCTACTAATTCATCTTCATTCATATTATCTAAAATATCTTCTCTGTAACGTAAATGCTTTCTTTTAAAAATATCATCAGCTGTTTCCCCATTATATAATCCTTTATATCCGGCATTGTGAAATTCCGCCATATTTTTAACTCCAGCATTTAAAGCAACTCTTTGCAAATTAGAATTACCTTGTTTAATTAAATTCCTTTGAAAAAATCTTTTTTCATCATCCGTTAAAGAATCATATTCTTGCTCTAAAATTTCTTGTTTTCTTGTTTGTATAGCAAAATAAGTTTGACCTAAAGCAACAACATCTTTATTTGGATCAGCATTTTGCACTATTAAATAACAAGCATATCTAGAAAGTTTATATTCCAAAATTTTTCTTTTGGCTTGTTTTCCTATTTCTATCATTTTGTTGACTTCAACAAAATGTTCCAAAACATCAAATTTACTATTTTTACATGATATTATAGCATTATCAATTACGGCTTTAAAATTCCTCCATTCTTTATACTCCAAAGCTTTTTGTAACTCCCGAGCATACCAATATTCATTTCCATAATCATCAAAATGTTTTATACTTTCAAAAACATTATTTACTACTTCATTACTAATTTCTTCCATGTTCTATCCTCCTTTTCTTAACTAAAATATTATTTAACAACCTCAATTTTACTCTTTTAATTATTTAAAGTCAAGGATTAATTTTAAAAATTTTGTTCGCTTTTTTTATACCATAAATAACCATAAAAAAAATAAGTTTTTATTTTATCAAACCTATTTTTTTAAAAGGAAATATTACTAATCTAGCTCGTCCTTTAATTTCTTCTTTCTTAACCGGTCCAAATATATGTGAATCAATAGAATTTAATCGATTATCCCCTAAAACAAAATATTCATCATCATCAAGTGTTATTTTATCAGTTGAATAAGATAATTTATCAAGCCCAACTAAATTAGCATCTAAATAACCATATTTATCTGGATTTAATTCTTCATCATTAATATAAACAACATCATTTCGTACTTCCACAGTATCCCCAGGTAAACCAATTACTCTTTTAATTATACTTTCGGAATCATTATTTCTTTTGACAATAACCACATCAAATCTTTTAATAGAACTTAATTTATTCAAAATCATTATTTCCCCACCATCTAAAGTAGGATACATACTACTACCAGTTACTTTAATTGGTGTAATAACAAAACTACGAATTAACACAACTACCACAATAATTATTAGATAAGGCATTAAACTTTTGATAAATTTCATCAATATCCCTCACTTATTTAAATTATATAATAACATTTTTTTTCTTTATATACAATTAAATAGGTCTAAAACACCCTAATTTTAATCACTAAAAATAAATTAAACCAAAAAAAAGAAAGATTAATTTCTTTCTTTAACACGATATTCTTTACGCATATCTTTAATAAAGTTAAGTTTTGCTCTTCTAACTTTACCTTTTTTAATTACCACAATTTTATCAATTGTTGGAGCATTAACAGGAAAAATTCTTGTTACACCAACTCCGCCAGATTTTTTTCTAACTGAAAAAGTTTCTGAAACACCATGACCTTTTTTAGCTACAACTAAGCCTTCAAAAGCTTGGATTCTTTCCTTTTTTCCTTCTTTAACCCATACATCTACACGTACTTCATCACCAACACGAAATTCTGGTATGTCTTGTTTAATATGACGTTCATTAATCTTATCAATTAAATTTGCCATTTTTCAACATCCTCTCTATATATTTTAAACCAACAATCATTTATTCTAAAGCGGATTGTTTTTTTGGGTTCCTAAAGATTATAACAAAATATATTAAAAAAAGCAAGCTTTAACTTACAGTTTTTAATAAAACTTCATAAGAGCCATTAGGACTTTCAACTTGAACTTTTTCGCCTGCTCTATGTCCTATAACTGCTTTACCAATTGGAGACTCATTAGATATTTTATTATTAAATGGATCAGCTTCTAAAGAACCGACTAATTTATATTCTTCTTCATCACCTGGTTCATATTCTACAACAATCGTAGAACCAACATTAGCTATTCCTTTATCTTTATTATCAATAATCTCACAATGTTCTAGCTTATATTCTAATTCTTTAATTCTTGCTTCAAGTTGAGCTTGTTCATTACGCGCGGCATCATAATCAGCATTTTCGGATAAATCCCCTAAACTACGGGCATACTTTAAGGAATTAATAACCTCAGGTCTCTTATTTAATTTTAAATCATTTAATTCCGCCTCAAGTTCTAAATAACCCTCTGGCGTTAAAACTACTATATTTTCTTTTTTCATTATTTTTCACCTCAAATTTTTTATACTATAAAAGAATACTACAAATAAGAAGATTTGTCAAATATTTTTAATCGCATCATACTATAACTAGGAATTACTTTCCCTAATTTTAAATATACTTGCATTCTTGGATGTCTTGCTACTTCTATTTCATTTTTATCTTCATCATATATTTTATTAATTTTAACTGTAAAAGTTTCCATATTAGGCCCAAAAAATTCTACTTCATCCCCAATTTTAAAGTAATTTCTTTGTTCTATTAAAGTATAATTATCATTACTTTCTAAAACTATTCCTAAAAAATCTTGATTAGATAGTTCTTCTCTTCCTAAATAATATTGTTCATCCTCAGTTGGCAATTTATCATAAAATTGGGGAACACTTTCCCTATTAGCACAACGATTCATAATATCGCTTGCGTATTTTACATCATTTAATGTCAAAGTATTATTTTTAATTTTATCTATTAAAAACCGATATTCTAAAACTACTGTTGCTATATAATAAACAGAACGCATTCTTCCTTCTATTTTAAAAGAATTAACCCCAATTTTAATCATATCTTCTAAATATTCCGCCATATTTAAATCTTTAGGAGTCATACTAAAAATATTTTCTTCATCTCCAATATTAAAACTCCATCTACATATTTGGGCACAACCTCCCCGATTAGAATCACGATTAGTAACAACATTTGATAAAACACATTTCCCACTTATAGAAGTACACATTGCTCCTTGGATAAAACATTCTAAATCTAAACCCGTTTTATCTTTAATAATTTTAATATCTTCACGACTTGCTTCTCTTGCTAAAACAATTCTTTTAACTCCTAAACTTTTATAAAATAAAGCCGCTTCATAATTTAAAGTACTAGCTTGCGTTGAAACATGTACTTCTAAATTAATATGATTATCCTTAATTGCTTTTATAACTGCAATATCACTTACAATTACAGCATCAACATTCATCTTAGATAATTCTTCTAAATAAGGAATTAACCCATTTAATTCTTTATTATGTAAAACAATATTTACCGTGACATATAATTTTTTACCTAAATTATGAGCAAAATTAACAGCTTCTTCTAATTCATCTTTACTAAAATTTATAGCATTTGCTCTTAAACTATAATTATAACCCCCAACATAAACAGCATCGGCTCCATATAAATAAGCTATTTTAAGCCTTTCTAAAGATCCGGCTGGAGCTAATAATTCAATCATTTTCTTCCCCCTTTAATTTATATATAGTTTGTTCTTTTCCTAAATAAGTATAAGGATATTTATCTTGTAAATTATCTTTTGCTTTAATAATTTCTATTATTTCTTCATCACTTAAAAATACCCCATTTATAAATTCAAATAATACATTTTCTAATCCCCTTAATTCTAAACCATTAAAAGGTTTATTAGGATATATTACAGTTCCTTCTTTTTCTTCTTTAATAATAAATTTTTGTTTAGTATTTATTTCTTCTAAATAATTATGTAATTTAGCATCTTCTTTAAAATATTTATTATAATTAGTAATTAAATTTCTTCTTGAATACATAATATTTATATATCCAAAAGTATATACTACTAAAGGTTTTAAAGCTTTATCTAATATTTCTTTTACTTCTAAAAAAGTTATATCTGGTGATATAAAAACACTGTCAACATAATTTAAATAAATATTAATACTTTCATAATTACAATTAAAATGATTTAAAAATAATATTTTCTTCATATTAATATTCAAATTATTTAAAATATTTAATACTCCTATATCATCAAATACTATCCCTTTTATCTTAGAAGATATATTATTTAATACTTCTTTAAAATTTTCTATATTTTTATTATCCATTATTTTATTGACAAAAATATACCCTCCTTCAGGTATATCTTCTATCTTATAATAATTTTGAAATCCTATACTAAAATCTTTTAAAGGGAATAAAAATGTTACATCTTTATTATCTATTTTATCTAAAATACTTTTATTATTAACTAAAAGTAAAATTTTATTTTTTTTCATCTTTCTTAACACTCACTGATAAACCATCACCAACATCATAAAATTCAGTTTCAAATTCTTTATTATCTTTTAAGAAAGTAATATAATCCTCTAATTTAGCTACTAAACTTCTTAAATTTTTTGATTCAATTTCACTTGACTTTCCTACATGACCATGGAATTTTAAATTATCTGATATAATAACTCCTCCATCATTTAAGAAATATTTAAACTTTTCAAAAAATTTTGTATATTGACCTTTAGCCGCATCAATAAAAATCATATCATAACTAACATTATTTAAATTAACATCTAAAGCATCTTGAAATACTACATTTATTTTTTGCTCAAAACCACATTTTTTAACATTTTTTAAACATTCCATATAACGAGCTTCATCTCTTTCAATAGTTGTTACCATAACATCTTGAGCAACACTCGCCATAAGTATTGTTGAATAACCAATGGCACTACCAATTTCTAAAATATTTTTAATATTATGAGTTTTAATATATTTCATAATAAATGTAATTGAATCTTTTTCAATAATTGGCACATTATGAAGTGCCGCATATTTTTCCATTTCTAATATTAATTCTTTCATTATAACCACCTTAATTATAAGTAAACCATAAGCCACTTGCTTGTAATTCTCTTACTTTAGCTTGATGTTCACTATAAGTTTTCATAAAATATGTTTTGCCATTTTTATCGGCAACAAAATATAAATAATCATGCTTACTTGGATTTATTACTGCTTTAATTGATTCTAAGCTAGGACTACAAATTGGTCCAACAGGTAACTTTCCTACATTACAAGTCCCCCGAGTATTATAACCATTTTGACAATTATTTATTTCTGATAAATATAAAGGCTCACTAAAATCTTTTCTTACTGCATAATATGTTGTAACATCACTACCAAGTGACTCCCCTCTTTTTAAACGATTATAAAATACGCCTGCTACTCCAGTTCTATCTGTACTTCTAGCTCCTTCTAATTCCACAATACTTGCTAAAGTAAGTATTTCATGAACTGAATATCCACTTGCTTCAATATCTTCTTTTAAAGGATTTAAAACATTTTGCATACCATCTAACATTTTAAAAATAATATCTTTAACTGAACTACCATTATATAATTCATAAGTACTAGCAAAAACATAACCTTCTAAAGGATAATATATATCTTTATTTAAAATTTCATCAGTTATAAACCAATATTTATCAATTAATTCTTGTAAAAATTCTTTATCACTCATTAAACTAAGTACTTCATCTTCTGTCGTATTAGTCTCTTTAGCAATAATACTAGCATAACTATTTAATCTTTTTCCTTCAATAAAAGTTAAATTAAATGTATTCTTAACTTCAATAATTTTTCCATCATTAATCTTTTTTAATATATCTTTTAAACTCATATTATCATTTAATTCATAATTTCCCGCTTGTAAATTAAGATTTCTATTTAATAAAACATAAATATATCCTACAAACTTACTTTTAATTAACTTATCACTAGCTAATTTATCAATTATATCTATTTTACTCATACCAGTTGTAATATTAAATTCTACATTTTGTTTATTCTTATTAACTGGTGTTAAACCATAAAAATATAAACTAACTAAAAGTATGATAATAACTATGATAATACTACATATAATTATTATTTTCTTTTTCATATATCCTCTTATTCATTAATTTTATCTTCCATTTGGGCAAGTAAATTCTCAATTAAAGTCCATTCTTTTTCGGTTTCAATATCTTTTAATTCTAATTTATCACTATTTTTAGTATATGTTGCAGCATAAGTAACAATAGCTCCATCACTATCTGTTGTATTATCTGTAAAAACAATATAACTTTTTTGATTTTCATCAGAATCAAAAGTAAATAATATTTCATATTCAATCGTTTTTTCTTTACTATCTGTTATAGTAAAAAAACGTCCTTTTTCATTATCCATTATTATCCTCCATTTTTATATATGTTTCTAAAATTATTTGCGCTGCCATACCATCAATTACTTTTTTTCTTTTTTTTCGACTTAAATCAGCATCTAATAAAATATTATTTGCTTCCATAGTTGTTAATCGTTCATCTACTAAAATAATTGGAATATCAATAATTTTTTCTAATTCTTTTTTAAAATTATTACTTCTTAAACTAGCAAACCCTTCCGTATTATTCATATTCTTAGGATTACCTAATATTATTTTTTCAATATTATATTCTTTTATTATTTTTAATAATTCTTTTATAGCTTCTTGATAATTATTTTCTTTAAAATGAATTACTGTTAGAACTCTCGAAATAGTTTTAGTTTTGTCACTTATGGCAACTCCTAAAGTTTTAGTTCCCAAATCAAGTCCTAGATACCGCAAATAAATCACTCATTTCTAAGTACTTAATAATTTTACCAAATTTTTATTTAAAATACAAGTCTTATCACAACCAATACTTTTTTCTAAAGCAAAAAAAGTCAATTTTATTTTTTGACTTTTTGACAATTCCCCTGCCATGTTACAATAGTAGTATCCCCATCTAAATCATAATTAAAACAAATTGAGGCATCATTATTACAAATTGCAGTTTTACAATATCCTCTAAGAATTTTATGATTATGAGCAGGAATAATAACTACTAAAATTAATAGTTCTATAAATACTAATGAACCTAAAATAATTAAAAAAGTACTAACCTTAATTTCTTTATTCATAAACAACTCCTATAAATTTGGTGTAACATATTTTATTAAAAATAAAAATATTAATAATAAAATAGTTATACTTGTAAATAATGCTTCATATAATTTTATTTTTTTTATATCTTTTTTTTCTTTTTTCATATTTAAACCTCAATAACATCTTATCATATTTTAGTTAAAAATTAAAGTTTTTTATTTCTTTTTTATATTCTTGAAAACCCAAGCTAACCCCACCCACCACCCTTCGTTAATAAAATTAACTTTAAAGAAGGCATAATAATTGGTGTAGTTCTTCTTCTCGTTGTTTTAGCGGTTGTTATTTGGTTACTCCTTGGCTCTAAATCTT
>CANROL010000028.1 GCA_947632255.1 uncultured Bacilli bacterium | reverse complement strand
TGTCTCAGAATTAGATAATAAACGCGTTGAAAAACCTAAAGATGTCGTTCATGTTGGCGATAAAATCATGGTTAAATCTCTTGGCTATGATAATCGTGGTCGTCTAAATTTATCTCGTAAACAAGCCTTACCAAAACCAGATAAAGAAGATAAAAAGAAAAGTAAATAAGGTGCTTAAAAATGTTAGAATTATCTCGCTTAAGTAAATTAGCTTTAGGAATTGTTAACTTAAATCAAAAACAAAATCGGCGAAGTATGACTACTCATGAATATAGTGAATTTAATAACTATCTTCATACTCATTATAATTTTGTTGATGAATGGTATAATGTGGATGCGATAGAAGAAGTTCATGAATATTTTGATGAAATAAATTTAAAAGGTGAAACTATCTATCGCTTAAGACCAGATAAAGAAATAAGTGATTTAAGAAAAATAATAGTTTTCTTACCTTTAGATTTAATTAAAATAGCAAATATTCCTGAAGCCACCCGCAATTTAACTGATTTAACCGCCGAAGATGAACAAACCTTAAATGAATTTAAAATAAATGATAAAAAACATGAACTAAAAGCTATTTATGAAATATATAGATTAGAAAAAGCCAAAAGAGAAGCCGAAGCTTATTACCATAAAATAACTAAAAACACCCATTCTGTGGTGGATTATGATATCGCGGAGGCTCTACTTGATGAAGGCTCTACCTCTTTAGAAGCTTTAAGTGATAAATATTTATCTTTATAAAAAAATGCTTAATCGATTTGGTTAAGCTTTTTTAATTATCAACAAATTATGTAGAATTTTATAAATAAAAAATGTCATTTAAGACATTTTAACCTAAAGTAATAATCAAGTACCATCATAACTACAAAACCAACAAGCCTAAATAAGGCCATTAGATCTTTATTTTTATTCTATTAACTAGCTGGAATTAATTATTGGGTTACAACATATACCATGGCTCTTATATTTTTAATACAATAAATATTATTTTATCTTTTTATTTCTTACTAATTTTTTTGGGGGACGCTTTGAATATGCCTCAATAATATTACTTTTAATATCTGTTTCATAGATTTCCCAAATATCCATTAAAGCATTTAAAGTTTCCTTTTCATCTTCAATTTGTTGAAGTCCATTTTCATAAGCTTTAATTAAATTTTCAATTTTAGCTTCAAAATGTATAGGATTTGCATATGAAATTAAGTTATTATCCTTTGGAGCATTAATACTTATAATATTATTTTTAATTAAAAATATATTAAGTTTTTCCTTAAATACTTCAAATATTACAGGTTCCATAAACGAAAACATTGCATTGTTAGCATCGATATAATAAACCAATGTATCATAGTAAAATGTACTATAGTAATTATCTATCGTTATATAATTCTTCATCGCTTTATATATATAATTATTTTTCGTATAAAAATCTAGCATATATCTTTCTCTTTCAAAATCATATTTTTCTTTTAAAGAGAGTGAAATATTTCCTATTATATTATTTCCTTGCAATGAAGCCTCATGATTATTTTCAATTAATTCCTTAATATATTTTGGAAAAATATCAGTTAAAAAATAGTTAAAGATATAATTAGCTTGAAGTGTATAATAAGCTTCTTCAAATTCTTTTAAAACATTTTTATATTGATTTTTAACTACTCTTTTTCTTTCCTCTTTATCTTGTGCTTTTTGAGCTCCATTTTTTTCTTCTTCTAAAAATTTCCATAAATTTTTCACTTTAAAATTCCTCATTTCCAATTATAATTTATTTTTTACGATTTAATTGCATATTTCTTTTTGCAGAATTCATTAAATCTTGATAATACTTAGGAGTAATATGAAGATTTTGCATAATATTATCTTCTTTAATATTCCACGTATCCATTAAAATTTTTAAATTTTCTTTTTCGTCTACAATTTGCTTTATTCCATCCTCATAAGCTTTAATTAAATCTTCAATTTTAGCTTCAAAGCATATTGGATTAGCATATCTATTAACAAATATAATATTATTTTTTATTAAAAGTAGATTAAGTTTTTCTATAAAAAAATTATAAAAGAATTTATTATAAAAGAAGTTATCGTTAAATTTTAATGTTAACTTGTTTTCTATTACCCCATCTTCTATTAACTCGTCTTCTTCAAAATTTTCTTTTTCTAACTCGTCGTCTTCAATGCTATAAATCATTTCATCCGATAAACAACATTTTCCATAACCATAACCATTTCTAGCTAAATTACGTAAAAATTTAACATCATCTTCTAAAACAAATGAAATCTTTCCTTTAACACTCTTTCCATTTAATAAAGCATTATGATTATTTTTAATTAATGTTTTAATATAATTAGGAAAAATATCTAATAAAAAACAATAAAACATATAATTAGCTTTAACTATAGTACAAACTTCATCAAATTCCATATTTACCTCAGTATATTGCTTTTTAATTGTTTTTTCCCTTTCCTCTCGTTTTACGTCATCTGGATTTTTTTTCTTTTCTTCTTCTAAGACTTTCCATAAATTATACATTATAATACACCACATTTCTAATAGAGCTTATTATAGCATGTCTCTATATTAATTGCAAACAAAAAATAAAAAAAGTCCCTAAGGACTTCTCATACGTTAAAAAAACATTTAAATCTTGCTTGAATTAGTAGAATTTGATATTAGTTAAGTAAAGGAAGTATATCAAAGAATGGAAAAGAATATTCAAACAAATTAAATGTTCGAGAAAGTATACTAGCACAATAAAAACATATTGTCAAGCATTTTTTTGCATTTTTTGTAAAAAAATTTAATTTTCTTTAAAATAAGCCAAAATTCCTAAAAACATAAAATAAACAATCATATTAGTTCCCCCATAACTAACAAAAGGAAGAGGTATCCCAATAATAGGTAGTAAACCCAAATTCATCCCAATATTCTCTATTTGAGCAAAAATAAACATCATTAAAAACCCCGCATAAAACATTTTAAAAGTCATATTTTTATTTCTTAATAAATGATATAAAAAGAAAATATCTAATATAATAAAACATAAACCCATCATAATAAAACTAATAATTCCAAAATTACTAATAGATAAAGCTACAATAAAATCTGTTGGAGCTTCTGGTATATAAATTAAATGTTTAGTACTAAATAAACTAGATGCACCAATTGCAATTAATGCTCTATCTAATTGAAAAGAATCATTATTAACAAAAGTAAGTATTCTATCTATTCGATAAAATAATGATGTTCCCATTATTTTAATTAATAAATCTTCTTTAAAATAATATAAATAACCAAATAAACCTAACATCCCAATTAATAAACCTATAAAGAAAATATACCATTTTTTATTAATTTTATAAGCTAAAATAATACCTAACATAATCATTAAATATATAATAATAGCTCCTGTATCTGGTTCTAAAAAAACAAATAATGAAGGTCCTAAAGTTAATATAAATATTTTTAAAATAAATTTTAATTCTGTTTTAAAATCATGTTT
The DNA here is from genome assembly GCA_947632255.1 of uncultured Bacilli bacterium. Taxonomy (GTDB): domain Bacteria; phylum Bacillota_I; class Bacilli_A; order RF39; family UBA660; genus Caccenecus. Next base: position 6,434 of record CANROL010000028.1, on the reverse strand, counting down.
TTGATAATTACTCATAGTATAGCTTAAATACAAAGTTAAAGAAAACTTCATTAATTCACTAGGTTGAAAAGAAAAATAATGAAAATCAAACCAAGCTTTAGAACCATTGATAGTCTTCCCCCAAAATAATACTAAAATAAGTAATAAAACATTAAAATAATATAAATATTTACTATATTTAAATATTCTCTTTGGTTTTATAAATAACATTATAATCATAACAATTAAACCTAAACTAAACCAAATACTTTGTTTAAATAAATAATTCTTATAACTACTATTACTTAAACCTATTTTATACATATTAAGTAATGATAAAATAATTAATATTATTATAGGAACAAATAAAAATAAATAATTAATTAACTTTTTCTTTTTCATATTTATATTATGGTTCAAAAATTAAATATTTATCATAAAATATTACTAGAGGTGTATCTATATGAATAAAAATTTACCTAAAGTATTTGCTAATCCTATTAATAAAGATTTAAAAAATAATAAAGAAGTATCTTTTTCAACTTTAAATGAAGATCGTAATAATAGTCCTAAAGAAAACATACCCCATAAAATAAATGAAATATTTGCTAATCCTCATCATGTTTATAAAAGTAAAGTAAGAATAACGACCAAAGATAATACTTATGATACTACTATTGTTGGTAAAACAGGCTTTTATTTACTAGCTTTAAATGGTGATAAATTTAATTTAAATGATATTATAGATATAGAACGAATTTGACTAATACCTAATCTTATGTTACAATTATACCACTTCGCTTAAAATGGAGGATATAAAAAAATGAAAAATTATTTATTAAAAATGATATCAATCATTTTAATAATAAGCAGTATATTTGTAATTAATAAAAGAAATTTAAAAATAAATGAAGTAACTAATATTTTACTTAATAGTTCTATACCTGTTAATACATATGAACAAGTAGTTTATGAAGATTTAACATTTAATGAATTAGCTTTAAAAATTAATAATGTTTTAAATTCTACTTTAGATGGTTATGCAGAAGTTATTATAAAAAACGCTTTAGATTATGAAGTAGATCCAGTTGTAGCAACATCTATTATTTTAGTAGAAACAGGATGTAAATGGAATTGTAGTTATTTAACGCGTGTATGTAATAATGTTGGAGGCATGAAAGGTAAAGGCTGTGGTTCTTATCAAAAATTTAATAATTTAGAATCAGGTATTGAATCATTTATTAAAAATTTAGCAGTTAATTATTATCAAAAAGGATTAAATACTCCTGAAAAGATTAATAAAAAATATGCTGAAAATCCCAACTGGTATAAAGATGTATATTATTATATTAATGAAATTAAGGCAAGTTAGCTTGCTTTTTTAAATTCCTTAGAATATAATATTTTTAGGTGAATATAAATGATTGAAAATAAAAAAATATTAATATTAGGGATGGCTCGAAGTGGTTTTGAAGTTGCTAAATTACTCGCAGATAAAAATACTATTATTGCAACTGACATGAAAGATCAAGATGAAGCTAAAATAAATGAACTAAAAGCTTTAAATATATCATTTATTAAAAGTGAAGAACCAGAAGCTTTATTAGATGATAGTTTTGATTTATTAATTAAAAACCCAGCTGTTTTTCCTTTTAATCCTTGTGTTAAAAAAGCTCATGATTTAAATATTCCAGTAGTAAATGAAATGGAAGTTGCTTATCACTATTTGCCTAAAAATCTTACTATTATTGGTATAACTGGTTCTAATGGCAAAACTACTACAACAACATTAGTATATGAAGTCATGAAAAAAGCTGGTCTAAATGTTATTTTAGGGGGTAATATAGGTACTCCTTTATCGCAAATAGTAAAAGATGTTTTACCTAATTCTTATTTATTATTAGAAATATCTGATCATCAATTAATAGATTTTCATGATTTTAAAACCAATATTAGTATCTTAACTAATATATGTCCTACGCATTTAGATTATCATGGCACTTATGAAGCATATAAAAATACTAAACATAAAATATTTGATCATCATACTAAAGAAGATATAGCTATCATTAATAAAGGTAATTATGATGCTTATACTACAACTCAAGATATTAACTCTACTAAATATTATTTTAATAATAATACTAACTATTATAAAGATGGAATTATATATGTTGATAATAAAGAAGTTATTAACACTAAAGATATAATTTTAAAAGGGGAACATAACTACGAAAATATATTAGCCATGTTAGTCTTATTAAAAGTTTTAAATATTGATTTTAAATATGCCCTAGAAATATTAAAAGAATTTAAAGGTGTTGAACATCGCTTAGAATATGTTCGTACTTTAAATAATGTAGCCTATTATAATGATTCAAAATCAACTAATCCAACCTCAACTATTCCGGCTTTAAAAAGTTTTAAAAATAATATTCATTTAATTTTAGGCGGTATGGATCGTAATCAAGATTTTGCGGTTTTAATACCATATCTAAATCGCGTTAAAAAAGTCTATGCTATCGGGGAAGTAAGAAATAGAATAGCTAGTTTTTGTGAAGATAATAACATTCCCTATGAAGTTTATGAATATTTAAAAGATGCCTTAAAAAGTATTGTTAATAATGTTTTAGAAAATGATACTGTTTTACTTAGTCCTGCTTCTGCTTCTTGGGATCAGTATGCTAAATTTGAAGATCGAGGCGAAGAATTTAAAAATATTGTTAATAGTTTGAAGTAATATATTTTAGTCTAAATTTATTTAAAGTTTAGACTTTTTTCTTTGAGCAATTTGACAATGAGTAATTTTTGTGTTATCATATCTAGCAAAACCAAGAAATATTTGGTTAAGGGGGAATTTATATGTACGAAGAAAGTTCTAAAAAAATTAAAATTAATTGGCGATCAGTATTAATAAAAATATTAATTTTATTAATCGTGGTTTTCTTAATTATTTGGATTATTTCTTTATTTAAAAAAGATGAAAAGAAAGTGTCTAATTTAAATACTAATCTTAATATTATGAAAGAAGCTGCCGAAGAATATTTTAATGCTTCAAATTTACCAACAGAATTAAATGGTAAAGTTAAGTTAACTTTAGAGGACATGCTTAACAAAAAATTAGTTATTGAATTTAAAGATCAAAATGGTAAATCATGTAATTTAAAAGATAGTTATGCTGAAGTAACTAAATTAAATGATGAAGATTATAGTATGAAAGTTAAACTTGTATGTCAAAAAGAATCAGATTATGTAATAGATACTATTAAAGTACCAGTTCCAGATAAAACTGATGACAAAGTTGAAGACAACAAACAAGATAACAATCAAGAAAATAATACACCTAATGAAGAACAAAAACCTGCAACCGGAACTACAACTAACAATAATCAAAAACCTTCAACCGAAAGTACAACTAACAATAATCAAAAACCATCTTCTGGAAATACAACCAATAATAACAATAATAATCAAAAACCATCAAGTACACCAACAACTAAACCATCAACTGAGAATTCTAAACCAACAACTGAAACTAAACCAACATGTGAATTTGGTTCTAAAGATTATTTTGCTTTATATCCACTTGCATATACAATTGATGGTTCATGCGCGGTAAGTAAAGATGATTACTTTAAAGCTAGTTATGCTAATAAAGTTAGTGATATTGCCGCGGTTGAATATAAAAAATTAAGTGATGAAATAAGTGCTTTAGCTAAAGAAACTGGTAAATCTTTATATGTTGAAGCTCCTAAGATAACTGGTGTTTATAATAAAACTAATACAGGTTTAGTAGGATATCAAATTTTAATGGTTGCTAAAATGAAAAATACTTATTCTACTGATACTATTTATGAATATTATCTTGATGAATATAGTAATCGCAGTGTTATATTTGATGTTCGTAGTAGTCTAAAATCTAGTGTTGTCGCCGTACAAAGTATTACTTTAGATAAAACAACTCTTGAATTAGGCCCTAATGCTACTTATAATCTAATTGCTACAATAAAACCAAATAATGCTACTAATAAAAATATTACTTGGACTAGTAGTAATCCTGAAGTAGCTACCATTACTAATGGTTTAGTAACTGCCAAAAATGTTGGTTATACCGTAATTACTGCTTCTATTAATGATTTAAGTGCTACATGTTTAGTATATGTCAAAAATAATATTATACCTGTAACAAGTATAAAAATTAATAACGATGATGAAACTATGAAGGTTGGTAATACTAAAGTTTTAAGTGCTACAATTAATCCTTCTAATAGTACTAATAAAAATATAACTTGGAGTTCTAGTAATTCATCTGTTGTATCTGTTAGTTCTGAAGGAGTAATCTATGCTAAAAAAGCCGGAACTGCTAAAATAACTGCTAGTATTGATAATGTTAGTGATAGTATTATTATTACTGTAAATGATCGTAATGTTTATACTAAAACTTATTATATAATGGGTTATACTTTAGAAGATGAAGCCTTAGAAGAATCTATTCATGGTTATGTTTTTAAAGATATTCCTATATATGCTCAAATAGAAAATATTAATTTTGATTATTATACTACTTATGATGAATATAATACTTATAAAAATACTGATTGGACCAATAAAATAGCATTCTATGATGGTTATGATTTTAGTAATAAAATAGATACAACTGCTAGAAGTTATAGTCGTGGTTCTTTAACTAAAGAAAACTTTACTATAACTAAAGAAAGTACTTTTAAAACTAATAATTATCATGGTGTATATTTTATAACTAAAGTAAATAATGTTAATAACGCTACTGTTACTTTTAATGGTTACTTTATTCCTATTAAAATAACTGTAACTTATAGTATTGATTAAGGACTTTAAAAAATAAGTCCTTTTTTAAATATTTGTTAAATTTTACTAAATATACTTGCGCTTATTAAAAAATATTGCTACAATGTTTTTGGTGAGTTTAACATGGATTATAAATATACATCTAAAAGTGTCGAAGATACTTTAGAATTAGCCCAAAATATTGAAAGTGAAAAATTTCCAGGAATGGTTATTTGTTTAAATGGTGATTTAGGAAGTGGTAAAACAGTTTTTGTTAAAGGTTTTGCTAATGCTTTAGGAATTGAAGATAATATTACAAGTCCTACTTTTACAATAGTTAAAGAATACTTAACTGGGGAATTACCTTTATATCATATGGATGTTTATCGTTTAGATGAAGCAGACTTTGGTATAGAAGATTACTTTAATAAAGAAGGTGTTTCTATTATTGAATGGGCTGAACTAATTGAAGATAGATTACCTAGTGAGAGATTAGACATTAATATTAAAATTATTGATGAAAATACTCGAATTTTAGTATTTAAACCTCATGGTTTAAAATATGAAGAATTATGTAATGCTGTTTTATAATCTCACTTAAAGGTGAGTTTTTGTTTTGAGGAAGTGAATTAATGATAACTTTATATATAGATACCCATATGGAATATTTAGTCATGGGTTTAATTAAAGATAATAAATTATTAGCTAAAAAAGTTTTAAAGAGTAATAAACATTCTCGACATACTACTAATTTATTAAATGAATTAATGTTAGAAAATAATGTTAGTTTTGATGATTTAGAAGAAGTAATTGTTATAAATGGACCAGGATCATTTACTGGTGTAAGAATTGGAGTAGTTATAGCTAAAATAATTGGTTATACAAAAAACATTAAAGTAAAACCTATTTCTTATTTACAAGCTTTAGCTTTAGATTATGATGAAGTAACTATTGGTATTAAAGATAAAAATGGGATATTTGGTGCTAAATTTAATAAAGAACATGAATTAATAGATGATTACTTTTATGTTAATAAATACAATGATGATATTATTATTAAAGGTGATGATGAAGTAAATATTCTAAAAGTTTATGAATTTTTAAAAAATAAACCAGATCTTAATATTCATCTATTAAAACCTTTATATGTTAAAAATATTGAGGTAAATCATGATTAGAGAAGCTAATGTTTATGATATTCCTAGAATTGGTGAATTAGGTTCATTATTAAATAGTAATTTTTCTCAAGTAAATGATTTAAATGATATGTTAAATGATAATATATCTTTAGTTTATGTTTATGAAAAAGATGATCAAGTAGTTGGTTTTATTACAGCAACTCATTTATATGATACTTGTGATATTTTAAGTCTTGTTGTTGATCCTAATTATCGGGGAAAACATATTGCTACAAATTTACTTAATTATGTTATTTCAGAATGTGGTGAAAGTTTAAAATTAGTTACTTTAGAAGTAGCATCAAAAAATGAAGCCGCCATTAGTTTATATGAAAAATTTGGTTTTCAAATTGTTAATGTTCGTAAAAATTATTATCATGATGATGATGCCTATTTAATGGCTAGAAAGAGTGAATAAAATGAAAGATGTATATATTTTAGCAATTGAATCTAGTTGTGATGAAACAAGTA
>CANROL010000027.1 GCA_947632255.1 uncultured Bacilli bacterium | reverse complement strand
TTAATATATTTATTCTATTAACAACCCCCCCCCCGACGTATGTTTGCTTCATTTATATCTCTCCATTCTTTTGTAGATTTTTATTCTTCTACTTATTTTCTAATTTAATAATATCATTTTTTTATAGTTATTTCAAGTAATTATTATCAATTATTTTTTAATTAATTTCCTTACTAAATTATTGTTATTACTTTTTAATGCTTCTTTATCATAACTTATATCTTTATTTAATTCTTTAGTTTTATTTCTTTCTAATTCTTTTTTTAAATAATTTATATCTTCTTCTAATTGTTGTACATCTACTTTAGGAAGTGGATAATTACGTTTTAAATAATTATTTTGATATTTAGTAAATAATTTTAAACATATAATATAAACTATCATTAAACTAAAACTAATTATAATTCCCCATTTTAAATAAAATAAAAAAGCCAGTATTAATCCAATAAAATATAGAGATACTGTTATTTTTTTAAAATATTTCTTTAGATTATTTCTCATCTTAAAATCATTTTGTAAATTATTTAATTCATTTGTTTTTTTAATAATTAAATCATTAAGTTTTTGATTTAAAATATCATTATTATTCATCATAAAATCCCTCTAAATAAATTTTATGATTATTATTTAATTTTAACTATTTTTATTTAATTTTTTATAATAAGCACAATAAGTTTTCATTTTACAATCAGCACAATCTGGATTTTTAGCTTTACATTTATATCTACCAAATAATACTAATTGATGATGTAATCTTATCCATTTATCTTGAGGAAATTTCTTCATTAATTTTTTTTCCACAGTTAAAACATCATCTTTCTCATATGCTAATTTTAATCTTTTTGATACTCGCTCTACATGGGTATCCACGGCAATAGATGGCACATTAAATAAATTAGCAAGAACTACATTACAAGTTTTACGCCCCACTCCTGGTAAACTTTCTAAATATTCTCTATTATTAGGTACTATTCCTTGATAATCATTTACTAAAGATATAGCAATATTTTTTAAATAATAAGCTTTCTTAGTAAAAGAACCACATGGTCTAATAATATTTTCAATATCTTTTAAAGAAGCTTTAGCTAATATATTTATATTATACTTATGAAATAATTCTTTAGTTACTAAATTAACTCTTTTATCAGTACATTGAGCACTTAAAACAGTCGCTATTAAAAGTTCATAATCTTTATTATATTCTAATTCACATTTAGGATTAGGAAATAATTCATCTAAATATTTAATTAAAAACTCATTCATCTTCATCTAACCAGTTATAATCAAATAACTCTTCTTTCATTTCATTATTTCTTTTTTTATTATATTTATTAACATCATCCATATTTTTATAACCCTTTTTACTCCATTCATATAATATTTTATCAATATATCTTAAATTACTTACTCCATTATAAACAGCTTCTTTTAAAGCCCCAATTATTAATTCTTCTGTATAACCTTTTTCTAACCAAGCATTAATTATTTCATATTCTGTAGCACTAATAGTTCTACCAAATTCTCTTTCAAATGCACTAAATACATCAGCTTTAATTTCTTTTTTCTCTTCTTTAGTTTCATCTTCTAATAATAAATCATAAAAATTATCTAAATTAACTTGTTCAATCATTCTTCCTTCTTTATCTTTAATAGTATCTATCACAATTAACTTTTTAGATATTAAACTATTAAAAACATTATAAGCTTTAGCAATATCTAAACCCAAGTCATTACTTAATCTTTCCATATCTAAATAATAATTATTATTATCAAAATACATTAAAAATAAATATTCTTCTAAACTTAAGTTTAATTCTATGGCTTTTTTAATAATTAAACTATTAGTAACAAATTTTTGAGTTTTAAAAAATAATTTATTCATTTATTCCACCTTGCCTTATTATCTATCACATACTTAATTAATACATTCTTTTTATTAACTATTTTATCACTTAATAATAATTTTTCAAGTTCTAGATATATATTATTAATTTTATTTTGATTATTTAAACCCATAATATTTATAATATCTTGAGCTTTTATTGCTATATCTTTTTTATTATGAATAATTAATTTTTTATATTTTAAATCAATTTCTTTTTGATTAATACCAAGTATTGCTCCTGCTAGTTTATTATTATATAAACCATATTCATATAAAGTAAAATTATTTATTTCTTTTTCTTTTAAAATTCTTTTTAATATTTTAATAGTTTCTTTCTCTATTTTAGTAAAAGCTAAATCATAATCTATACCTAATTGAGCATATATACCTAAAGTATTTTTAACTGGTATAACATTACTATATTTAATACCTAATACTTTATTTATACCAATATCTTCCATTAAATTTAAACCATATAAAACATTATCTGACATAAATATTTTATCTAATTCTTCTTTTATTCTTGTTTTAGATAATGTTAAAATATCTTGATGATATTTTTTTAAATATTTTAATAATTCATCATCTATTTTAAAATTTAATGTTGTAGCAAATCTTATAGCTCGCATTATCCTTAAAGGATCTTCTTTTAATTTATCTTGAGGATTACCTACCATTTTAATAGTTAAATTATTTAAATCTTCTATCCCATTTAATAAATCTATTACTTCTTCTTTTTTATTCATACAAATCGTATTAACCGTAAAATCTCTTCTTTTTAAATCTTGTACTAAATTATTTATATAATTATATTTAACTGGTTTTCTATTTTCATATTTTAATTCTTCTCTATAAGTTGTAACATCAAAATTATATTCTTTAATTTTAAAACTAATTCCCCCTAGATTTATATTAGTATATTTAGGTAATATTTTAATTAATTCTTTAGGAATAGCATTAGTACATATATCAATATCAAAAGATTCAATCCCCAATAATTGATCTCGCACATAACCCCCGACTAAATAAGCTTCATATCCTTTATTTTCCATAGTTTCTAAAACTTTTTTAATTATTTTATGCAAAGTTCTTCACCTCTTAAATTATATCAAAAAATAATTAAGATTTAAACTAAAAAAGACTATATTAACCAATATAATCTATTACTTCCTTTATAGTCTTATCAAAATTATTAAAATCTACCTTAAACCATTTAACATTCATTTGATTATTAAACCAAGTATATTGTCTTTTTGCATAATGACGACTATTTAATTTAATTAATTCTTTAGCTTCTTCTAAAGAAATCTCACCATCAAAATATTTAATTAATTCTTTATAACCAATCGCTGTTTTTAAGGCTTTAGAATTATTAAATGATTTATATAAAGATTGTGCTTCTTCTACTAAACCATTATGAAACATATCATCTACTCTTTTATTAATAATATCATATAAAATATTACGATCAGTTGTAAGACCAATATATTTTACCTCATATAAAGGATAACATTCTTCTTTGATATTACTTTCTTTATTTAAAAATCTAATTAATCTTTGTCTATTATTTTTATGAATATTAAGATTAATATCTTTTTTTAAAGCTAAATTATATAATTCATCATTAGTTAAATCATCATAATTATTATCATTTTTATTTTCCTCTAAAAAAACATAATTATATAAAGCAGCCTTTAAATATAAACCTGTTCCCCCAACAAAAATAATATTTTTATCTTTATTGTTATTAATAATCTCTCGTGCTTTTTTTTGATAATCATATACAGTAAAATTATCTTCAATACTGGCAATATCAAATAAATAATGAGGAATATTTTCTTTTTCTTCTTCTTTTATCTTAGCTGTCCCAATATTCATATCTTTATATATTTGCATCGCATCAGCATTAACCACGATAGCTTGATAATATTTAGCTAAAGCAATACTTAATTTAGTTTTACCCACCCCAGTTGGTCCTACAATAGCTAAAATCATTATTTTTCCTTAGTACTTTTTTTAGTAATTTTATTATTCTTTTTAAGTAAATCTCTTATTTCTTCTAAAAGTATTACTTCTTCACTTTTAACTGGTGGTTTTACTTCTTCTTTAACTTCTTCTTTCTTATGAAGATTCATTAATTTATTAACAATTTTAACAATAAAGAATATACATACTGCAATAATTAAAAAATCAATAATACTTTGAATAAAAGCTCCATATTGAATTCGCGTATTTTTAAAAGTTATTGCTAAATTAGAAAAATCTTTACCACCTAAAACTAAGCCAATTATAGGGGTTAAAATATTATTTACTAAACTTGTAACAATTGCCGAGAATGCACCACCGATTATAACCCCAACTGCTAAATCAAGGACATTACCCCGTGCAATAAATTTTTTAAATTCCTCCAAAGTTTTCTTAAACATAACTAATTCACCTCTACCCAATATTTTAACACATACTAGGTAAAAAAACTAGTTTTTTATTGAGCTTCACTATAAACTGATAACTTAGCTTCAAATCTTTGGCCTTGAGCACTATTTGGAGCACTTTTATCAATCCATATTCTTAAATCATAAGTATCTATTTGGGCTTGTCCACTTAAAGTTCCTTCATGAATAACATAAGCATGACTAACATTGGCCTCTTTTGTATAATTTGCTGGTAATTCATTTACAATACTAGCTAAATTTATGACAGTTTGACCATCTAAAGATATATTAATATATGGTAATAAAGCTTCACTACTAGTATTTATAACATTTAAAATTATTTTATAACTAGATGTTGTATCACAAGTATTAGAAACACTAAAAGTATAAGGATCTAAATTTAAACCTTTTCCATTAGATATAGGATATGCATTAGGTAAACTAATTACTTTAGCATTAGTATCATTAAAATTTAAACCAAAACAAGCTACGTTAACATTATTAACTTCTTTTTGGGTTTGACTAGTAGAAAAATAGGCAAAAGTTATCCCAAAAGTAGTAACAATGACGGCAATGATCGATATTGTAGACATTATTATTAATTTTTTATTACTCATTATTTTGCCTCATTTCCTATATTATTTATTTTTTTTAAACATAAACGTAAACTAAAACTCGTCCTTCAAAAGATTTCCCCATTAGATTTTCTGAACAAGCAGCATCATTATCACAAGCATTTTCATCTAACCATAAATATAAATAAAATGTTTTAGTTCTCCCATTTGTGGCATCTAAAACCCCATGATCTATTTCATAGGTTTGCTCCACACCAGTTTTATATTCTTCAGGAATACCATTGTAAGGTTGAGCTCCTGTAAGTTTTGCATAATTACCATCAGCCGCGCTAGGTTTTGCTTCTACAATTTTATAATTAAGATAAGGTACTAAATCAGTTTTACCAGTTAAAGTACTTAAAGTAGTTACATAATTAATATCTACATCACTACAAGTATTTGTAATTGTAAGTGAATAAGGTGTTACTTTCTTTAAAGCGTTTGCTTCACTCATAGGATAAGTATTAGGTAAGTAAATAGCCTCGCTTTCATTAGAAAATTCCACATTAAAACATGAAGTAGCTAAATTATTTTCTTCTTCTTGAGTAGCCGTAACTGAATAATATGAATAACTTGTTCCAATTGTTAAAGTTATCATAATCATAATAGTTAAAATACCTAAAGTTAGTTTATATCCACTTTTCACATCGCATCACCTATTTTATAATTAATATTATAAGATATTTTTTAGCATTTGAAAAGGGTTTTTATTTAGTTTTTATATATTTATTACTTTTTTACCATCTAAACTAAAACTTTTAGCCTCAATTATTTCGACATCTATTATTTTACCTATATCATTTTTAGCATTTAAAACATTAACTAATTTCATATCTTCCGTATAACCACAAACTTTATCTTCCCCTTTTTCACTTACACCAGTAATTAAAACTTTATCTATTTTATTTAAGTGTTTTTGATTAGCTTTTAAACTATATTTATTTATTAAATCATTTAATATTGCTAAACGTTCTTCTTTTTCTTCTAAAGAAATATTATCTTTGATTAAAGCCGCAGGTGTTCCTTCTCTAGGTGAATAAATAAATGTATATGCTCCATCAAATTGGCATTTATTTACAACATCTAATGTTTCTTTAAAATCTTCTTCGGTTTCATTAGGAAAACCCACAATAATATCTGTTGTAATACTAACATTAGGAATACTTTCTTTAATTTTATTATACAATGTTAAGTATTCTTCTTTTGTATATCTTCTGCCCATTAAACGTAAAATATTTGACGAACCACTTTGTAAAGGTAAATGTATATATGGCATAATATTAGGATATTTAGCAATAACTTGAATCATTTTATCAGTAAAATCCCAAGGATGAGAAGTTACAAATCTAATCCGGGGAATACCTATTTTAGCTACTTCTTCTAAAAGTGTCGCAAAATCATAATTATCCTCTAAATCTTTACCATAAGCATTAACATTTTGCCCTAATAAAGTAACTTCTAAATAACCTTTATTTTTTAAATCTTTTACTTCTTCTATAATATCAGCCATTTTTCTACTTCTTTGTTTACCCCTAGTAAAAGGCACTATACAATAAGTACAAAATTTATCACAACCATACATGATATTTACCCAAGCACTATATTTAGAATCTCTTTCATAGTGAATATTTTCATAAATATCCCCTTCAATAGAATAAACTTCAATATCTTGTTTACCTGTTTGTTCTAAGATCATTTTCCCTAAATCAGCAATATTATGAGTTCCAAAAACAATATTAACAAAAGGATATTTTTCTTTTAAAAAGTGAGATACGCCCTCTTCTTGAGGCATACAACCCCCAACGGCAACAATTAATTCAGGTTTTTCTTTCTTTAAATGTTTTACTCGACCTAAAAAACCAAATACTTTATCATGAGCATTTTCTCTTATGGCACATGTATTTAAAATAATTAAATCAGCTTCTTCATAATTTAAAGTTTCTCTAAAACCTAAATTAGTAACTATTCCTCTTATTTCTTCTGAATCATGAACATTCATTTGACAACCATAAGTCTTTAAAAAAAATAATTTATTTTTAAATTTATCACTTATAATATTTTGCGCTTTAATTGTTTTAACTTCTTTATTAGTTCTTTTTTTAGCATCTTGCATATTAGGTAAATTCATATATTTTTCACTTCCAGATGCTATTATAACACTATTTTAAACTTTATGATAGTATTTAATTATATAATAAAGTTTCATTAAATTATTATTAAATTTATTACTTAAATCTTCTCTAAATACTTGATAAATAGTATTAATATCTTCAATCTTCTCTTTTTTATATTCATAATATAAATATTGTAATTTATCTTTATCAAAAGCATTATATAAATTAGTAATTTCTAATAATATTAATCTCTTAGCTTCTTCTATTTGTCTTAAATTCTTCCTAATTGGTAAATTATTAATTATTTCATAATTTAAATCATATTCTTTTAAACTATAAGTTAGTTCTAAAACATTTAATTCATCATCTATTAATAATTTACTACGATTAATAATATGACCATCCTCTAAAAATTCTAAAGCTATAACACTTTTACCATCTAATATTAAACAAGCATAATCAATTTTTGTTAAACTTTTTTCCCCACTTACTAAAGTTTTATCTTTAATTAAATTTAAAAAATCACTATCTACTTTTATATTATTAGTTATTATATCTAAAAATATTTTATGTTTAACTTTAAATACTGGTATTTTTTTAATTAATTCTAAATAATCTGTCTCATTCCATTCAAAAAAATCATATACTTCATCTTCGCCCCAATTTAAAATTACATCGTAGTAATAGTTCATTTTTAATCCACCTTTCTAAAGATAACAAGATTAATATTATCCCCCATAGTATAAACCAAAATTCTATTTTTCTAATAATAAAATTCCCCATTTGTCCTAAACTATACCCCATTGTTAAAACATTACAATAAAGTATTGTAAAGAAAATGCCAAGACTAGTTAAAAAAATCCCCAAAAAATATAAAAAAACTTTTAACATAATTATTTCCCTTATAATTTTATTTCTTAAATTTCAAAAATATTATATAATTAAATAGGTGATTTATAATGCAATATATTATTTATTTAATTTTAGGAGTTATTCAAGGCTTTACAGAACCATTACCTATTAGTTCCAGTGGTCATATCTTTCTTTTCAAAAATATCTTTAATACTAATATGTTTAATGATTTAAATTTTGAAATAATTGCTAACTTTGGATCTTTTTTAGCTATTTTATTTATCTTTCGTCATGATATTATTGATTTAATTAAAGCTTTCTTTACTTATATTTTTAAAAAAGACAAAAGACCTATTAATAAAACAAAATTTAAATATTGTCTTTATTTAATTATTTCTACCATCCCTGTTGGTCTTGCTGGTTTATTTTTAAAAGATATTATTGAAGAAAAACTTAATAATTTAACCTTTTTAGGTATTGCTTTTTTAATAACCGCCTTAATGCTTTTCTTAATTCGCAACAAAAATGGTACAAAAGAAGATAAAGATATTACTTTAAAAGACGCTCTTATCATTGGTTTATTTCAAGTCTTTACTATTATGCCTGGCATAAGCCGAAGTGGTACTGTTTTAGTCGCATGTCTTTTAATGAATTTTAAAAGATCTACAGCTTTAAAATATACATTTATTTTATATTTCCCTATCAGTGTGGCAACAATGCTTTTAGGTGTCAGTGATTTAGTGGCTTCAGGTAATTTAACAACTTTATTATTACCATATCTTCTAGGCTTAGCTTCCGCGGGAGTAGTAACTTACTTTACTTATAAATGGTTAAGTGAATTAGTTAAAAAAGGTAAATTATGGAAATTCTCTATATATTGTTTACTTCTAGCTATCTTTATCTTTATATATTTTAGATAATTTTAGATAAAAAAAATAGTTCCAACGAACTATTAATTTTTAAACATTACTAAATTTAAAACAAGTAACAATATTACATTAGCCGCATAACTAAATTGAAATCTTTCACATTCAATTATTGAAACTAATAAATCAGATCCGCATATAATCCAACCTTCTTTACTTTTAGGTTTAGATTCTTTAAGATTAGCTTTTTCTTTTCTATTTACAAAAGGAAAAAGCTTTTTTAATAATACTTGATGAAACATATGCGTTCTTATTGCACTAGCTTCTTCATCACTTACATTAAAGTATTTTTGCGCATTTAAAGCCGCGGTATAAGGATGTCTTAAATAAGAATTTTCAGGTTTTTCTTTTCTTGTTCCAATAAAGAAATCATGAAGTAAACCTGCTCTCGTGGCCACCCTTACATCGGCCTTAAAAAATTTACTTAATTTATAACTTAATTTTGCTACCCGCATACAATGTTCATACTTACTTGTTCCATGATGTAAATCTTTTTTAATCTGTAAAAAATTATCATTTTCTAAAATATCACACACTAAACTATTAAACTCGACTTTATTATTTTTCGTCATTAATATTTTACCTCTTTCATCGTGACTAATACATTATAATAAATTTTATGCATTTTGTAAAGGTTAAATACATTACTTTTTATCTTAGTTCTCGATTCTTTCAAATAATAAAGCTAAATTATTAACTTGCAAATCGCCTTTTATTTCGCATTCTTCCCATTTATATTCTTCTAAATTTAACATCTCTTTAATCTTTTTTGAAGTATCACTCATAAATGGATAAATTAAATTAGCAATATTAGCAATCATATAAATACAAGTATAAGTAATATCATTAAATGCTTCCATATCATCTTTAACTTTAATCCAAGGTTCAGCCTCATCATAATATTTATTACCCATACTAATATAATCAATAATTGTATTTAAAGCATTTTTAAATTCTCCTTTTTCAATATAATCCCCAGCTTTTTTATAAACATCTTTAGTATATTCTTTAATTTTGTTATCTATTTTACCTTCATTTATAACTCCATCAAACTTTTTGTTTATAAAAGCTAAATTACGATTAACAAAGTTACCTAAAACCCCTACTAAGAATTTATTATGAGTTTGAATAATTTCTTCAATAGAACAACTAGTATCTTTAGCTTCAGGTCCATAAAATATAAAGTAAAAACGAATTGTATCTCGACTAAACTTTTCTAATAATTCATTTGCCGTGATTAAATTACCTTTACTTTTACTCATTTTTTCATCATTTAAATTAACATAAGCACTAGATATTATATAATCTGGTAAACGATAATTCATTTCTAAACCTGATAATAATGCAGGGAATATAATAGTATGAAAAGGTATATTATCTTTTCCATGAACATAATAAGTTCTTAAATTAGGATTATCATTACTTAAAAATTTATCAAAATCAAGGCCTCTTTGTTCGGCAACATATTTCGCCACTGATAGGTATCCTAAAACCGCTTCAAACCAAACATAAACTCTTTTATCTTGATAACCTTCTACCGGAACTTCTACTCCCCAATCTATTTGTCTTGTTGCTGCCCTATTTACTAAGCCCATATCTAAATATTTTTGCGATTCGCCTAAAGCATTTTTCCGCCATATATCTTTACGATCATCAATCAATTTTTTTAATGT
>CANROL010000026.1 GCA_947632255.1 uncultured Bacilli bacterium | reverse complement strand
CTTCACTTAAAGTAACATTTTTACTTAAAGCAAAATTATTAACATCTTCTTTAGTTAATTTATTCATAACTCTTTCTACTAAATTATACATATTAATTCACCTAATACATTGTATGAAAAAATTTATTTTTTGAATACTAATAATGGTGAAAATAAATGAAGAAGTTTATTTTTTTAAGTATGTTAATAATTATTATATTTATAACATTCTTTTATAAAACTTATAGTTTAGCTTATCCTAATCATGAATATTATTTAAATGAATATCAAAAAATAAATAATATTATTATTGAAGGTAGTAATGCTCCTCGTGGTCGTATTTTAGATATAAATGGTCATATTTTGGTGGATAATAAAGGTATTAATACTATTATGTATCATAAACCTAATAATGTTACTAAATCTTTAGAATTAGATATAGCTAAAAAGTTAGTTATTTTAACTAATTATAAATATTCTTATAATGAAAATATTTTAAAAGATTATTATCTTGTTTTATATCCTGATAATGCTAATAAATTAATAACTAATGAAGAAAAAGAATTATATAATAATCGTAAATTAACATCTAGTGATTTAAATAAATTAAAAAAAGAAAGAATAACTTTAGATATGTTAAATACATTAACAGATTTAGAAAAATATAGTTCTCGATTTTATTATTTAATGCAAGATGGTTATATGTATGATAATAAATTATTATTAAAAGATATTACTGATTTAGAATATGCCCAAATATTAGAAGCTAATTTACCTGGTATATTCGGGGAAATATCTTGGGAAAGAATCTATCCTTATAATGATACTTTAAAAACTATTTTAGGGACTATCAGTGAAACTTTACCCGCGGATAAAAAAGAATTATTAAAAGAAGGTTATTCTTTAACAGACAGGGTAGGTATAAGTGGTCTTGAAGAGTATTATGAAGAATATCTAAGAGGTAAAAAAGCTACTTATAAAGTTATTAATAATAATTTAGAATTATTAACTCCTGCCGAAAAAGGAAATGATTTAATATTAGAAATTGATTTAAATATTCAGTTAAAAGTTGAAGAAATAATTAAAAAGAATTTAATTAAAGCCAATACTATGGCTAATACTAAATATTACAAAGAATCTTATGCTTTAGTAAGTGATCCTACAACGGGTGCTATTAAAGCTATCGCTGGTATTCGTAAAATTACCAATGGGCGTGATACTAGTTTTCAAGATGTTAGTATTAATGTTATTAAAAATGCATATACAGTAGGTTCCGCGGTAAAAGGTGCCTCCATGGCCGTTGGTTATTTAAATAAAGCCATTGACATCGGTACTACTTTTACTGATGGCTGTGTTAAATTAGCTAATATTCCGGCCAAGTGTTCTTATGCTAGACTTGGTCGTATTAATGATCTTCGGGCTTTAGCTTTAAGTTCTAATTATTATCAGTTTATTACAGCCCTAAAAGTCGCGGGTTATAATTATACATATAATATGCAAGTTAAAGTAGATGAAGAAGATTTTAATAAGTATCGAACAACTTTTGCCACCTTCGGTTTAGGTACTACAACCGGTATTGATTTACCAAGTGAGGCAACTGGCCTAAAAGGCACTAAAATAGCACCTGATTTACTCATGAATTTAGCTATTGGCCAATATGACTTATATACCCCCGCTAGTATGCTCCAATATATTAATACTATTGCCACCGGTAATCGCTTAAAATTAAATATTATGCATAGTATTAATAATAAAGAAGCAATTATTTTGGAAAATAAACCAACAGTTTTAAATAAATTAGCATTAGAACCTAAATATTTAGAAAGAATCCAAACTGGTTTTCGGGAAGTTATTAAATCCGGGACTGGTTATTGGTATGCGAGTCCCTTAGCCTTAGGGGCTGGTAAAACTGGTACTAGTGAATCTTATATTGATTCTGACTACAATGGTACTCTTGATGCTTATGTTTTATCTAATACTTTTATCATGTATGCACCCTATAATAATCCTAAGTATTCTCTTGTAGTTATAAGTCCTAATACTAGTGATTTAAATGTTAAAAATGGTTATCGTGCTCCCATAAATAGACTAATTGCCCGAGAAATTAACGATTTTCTCTTTTCAAGTTAATAATTTAATGTTATAATATTGTTGCTTTTTAAAAAAGGAGGTGTTTTAAATGGCTAAAAATGAAAATAGAAACTATGTAACTTTAAAATGTACTGTCTGTGGTGAAGAATTAAGATGTACTAGTAAAAGTAAAAAAAATACCCCTGACCGTTTAGAAGTAAAAAAATATTGTAAAAAATGTCATAAACATCAAATAGTAAAAGAGAAGAAGTAAGGAAGTGAACCATGAAAACTCGGGGGCGTAGTAAAAGAATTTATAGTTTAAAAAGAGTTAATGTTAACTCACCTATAATAGCTATTATATCTAATAAGAATACTAAAGAAAAACCAATATCTTTAAAACCTAGAATGCGTAAAAAAAGATTTGGTATATTTACAAAGAAAGAAGATGAATAAATATGAATATTAATATTAATGATATTAAAAATGGTATGACTATTATCTTAGATAATAATTTATATCAAATCGTAGAATTTCAACATGTAAAACCAGGTAAAGGTTCGGCTTTTGTTCGCATGAAATTAAAAAATTTAAGAACTGGATCTATTACTGAAGATACTTATAATACTAATATTAAAATAACTAAAGCTCATGTTGATAGAATGCCTATGCAATTTTTATATGCTGCTGGTGATAATTATGTTTTTATGAATAATGATAATTATGAACAAGTAGAAATATCAACTAAGTTATTAGGGGATCAAGTAAACTTTATTAAAGAAGGTTTAGAAATAACCGTTGAATATTTTGAAGGTGAAATATTAGGTATTAACTTACCAGAAAAAGTTGAATATGAAGTTATTGAAACAGAACCTGCTGTTAAAGGTAATACTACTAATAATGCGCAAAAAGATGCTAAAATAGAAACAGGTTATGTTGTAAAAGTTCCTTTATTTATTAATGAAGGTGAAAAAATAATTATTTCTACCAAAGATGGTAAATATTCATCAAGGGCTTAAAAATTGTTATTAATATAACAGTTTTTTTTATATCTTTATTTCTTCTTCAATACTTATAGCTTTATCAATTCTACCCATAATATAATCACTTGATACATTAAATAATTTTGCATAATCAATTAAAAAAGCGGTTAATATCAATGTTTTACCACCCTCATAGCGAGATATAACTCCAGGATCTGTTTTTAATAAATTAGCTATATATTTTTGTGTATAATTACTATGTTTTCGTAGTAATTTTATTCTTTTACGATGTAAATTATAATCTATATTATTACGCATATTATCATAATGCATAGTTTTAGTTAAACCTAAGACAAAATCTAATGAAACATTAAAATAAGTACAAAATTTAATTAATCTATTTAAAGGTATAATATTTGTATTAGTTTCCCAAATACTATATGTACTAGTAGCAACCCCTAAAATCTCTGCTACTTCTTTTTGCTTTAAATCAAATTCATCTCTTACATATTTTAAATTCATTTTTAAAACCTTTCATTAATCTATATTTTACAAGAAAATCAACTGTTTTTACTCTTATTATTTTAGCATATCAATAATATTTATAAAATAGCAAAAAAATCTTGAAAAAAGTATTATCTTATAGTAATATATTAATATATAAGAGAATAAAACAAATATTTTGTTATATTAAAAGTAATTTCCTGAAATATATCAAAATATATGTTATCTTATTAAAAGTAAAGGAAGGATGAATATGAAAAACAAAGTAATACTAGGAATAATTATAATTAATATTATATTAACATACTTAATAATATTAAATAATTATAAACATTATAATACTAATATCGAAGATAATAATATTAATTATAATTATAGTAATTTAGCAATTTATCAAAAGAAAGACACAGAAGCATGTAAAACAAGTACAGATGATTCATGTTATGAAGAAATCCCTTCACTACCAAGTGGTGAAGAATATGTAATTAATCAAGAAAAAAGTGTCTGTTACTTAAAAAGCAGTGATAAACATTATGACAGATTATACACCAACCAAAATGGGGAACATGTAATAAAGAATATGTTAAAAGAAGAAAAATGTTATGTTTATTTTGATAAAGTAGAAAAACATGAAATGAATGTTACAATATTAGCCCAATTAGGAAGTGAAACAATAAACTTTCCAACCCAAGGAAGTAAAAATCCCGTAAGTGTAACGTGTGATAATAATGCAACAGCTAAATTTGATTATACAAATTGGCAAGTAGAAGTAGATGCTTTCGAAAATACAGATATAACTTGTACAGTAAAATTTGAAGATTTTACACCCCAACCATTTAATACATACTTAACAACTAATTACTCCACTTTAGGATTAATAAATGAACATGGATATAGATATGAAGGAGCACAAGTTAATAATTATGTTTTATTTAATGATGAGTTATGGCGAATAATAGGGGTATTTGAAGCAGAAACAGAAACAAATAATACCCAAAGTTTAGTAAAACTAATACGCGCGGATGCCTTAGATGGATTGGCATGGAACAAAGACAATAAAAATACATGGGAAGGCGGTTCATTACAATTATCCTTAAACAATGGATATTTAAATAAAGAAGATGAAACATGTAATGTATATTCAACAAGTGTAACAAAAACATGTAACTTTAGTGAAATAGGATTAAGTCCAGGAGCAGGCGAAAAAATAGAGGCAGTAAAATGGAACATAGGAAAATCAGACCATAAACAAACAACAGAAACAGTATATGAAAGTGAAATTACAGAAAAAACAACAAGTTATTATAAAGTAGGCTTAATGAGTGCCAGTGATTATGGATATGCGGTAAAGGCAGGTAGTTGTAGTAGATCAACATCAATGTATTCTTATGATAACTCGGCATGCGCTGGTTCAAATTGGTTAAAAAACATCGGGTACGAGTGGACTATTACTACTGCTTGGTTCAAAAAAAGCGGCGGGCTTTATGTGGACGACTATGGTAAGGTGTACGACGAAGGCCAGATATACGACAATATTGCGAGCCGCGGGTATGGCGCCCGTCCCTCTGTTTATCTAAAGTCTAACATCAACGTAATTGGTGGAACTGGAGCAAGAAGTCTTCCATATATAATTAATTGAGAAAAGGTTTGGTGAATAAAGTTGTATGATGATTCAACAATTCTAATAAGAAAATTAAGTTATGATTTTGAGTCTGGGGGGGGATTCTAAATTCTATTTTGTAAGTGGTGATGATGCTATACTTATTCATTACTTTATGAAATATAAATTTAAAAGAAATAAGTATATTATATTTCCTAAAGAATCTATTTCTAAAATAATAAATATCTTAAAAGAAAAAGGTATAAATTACAAAGTTGGAAATGGAGTAACATATTTATATACTAATAATAAGTATAAATATTATAAAGAATTAGCTTATGAAAATTTAATGATAGAAGAAAGAATAGATTTAATAATTAAAAAAATAGAAAAATTACATGGTGATGAATTAAAAAAATTATTAAATAATATAGAAAATATTTTAAATGAATAATGATTTTAAAATATTAAAGAAAGTTAAAGATTATATTTTCTTTTTAGAAAATATAATCATAAATGTTCCTAAAAAAGATTACATAAGTAAAAATGTTATATATGAAACTAGTTTAGATATATTATATTTAACTATTAAAGCTAATATGATAAAAGATTATCAAGAAAGAATAGAATATCAAAAAGAAATATTAATATTAATAAATATGTTAGATTTCTATATAGAAAGAGCTTATAAGTTTAAACATATAAATGAAGATGATTTAAAGAAAAATAGTGCTAAATTAACAGAAATAACTAAAATGATATATGGATGGATAAAAAGTGGAAATTGTTAAATATGATGATATAAATAATATCTATGAAGATATTATTAAAAAAATAAAACATAAAAATAAATTAATAAATTTTGAAAGATATAAAATAGAAAATATAAATAATATTATAAATAAAATAAATAATAATATTTATAATGGAGGAACATATAAAATATTTATAATAAAAGAACCTAAAATAAGAGTAGTAATGTCTTTAAAAATAGAAGATAAAATAATAAATCATTATGTAAATAAATATATATTAGAACCTAAATTAAGTAAATATTTAGATATAAGAAATATAGCGACAAGAAAGGGTATGGGAACAGAATATGGTATAAAATTAATTAAAAAATATCTAGAAGAGAATAAAAAATACGAAGTATTTTATATTCTTAAAATAGATATAAAGAAATATTTTTATAATATAGATCATGAAGTATTACTTAAAATGTTAAAAAAAGAATTAGATAGTGATGAATACAAAATAATAGAAAGTATCATAAAAAGTACAAATAAAGATTATATAAATAAAGAAATAGCTAAATTAAGAGAAAAATATCCAAATAATATAGAAGATATACCTTTTATAAAAAAAGATAAATCACTTCCAATAGGAAATTTAACAAGTCAATTTTTAGCTATATATTATTTAAATAAATTAGATCATTATATAGTACATAATTTACATTTAAAATATTATATAAGATATATGGATGATTTTATTATAATTCATCATGATAAACAATATTTAAAATATTGTTTATCAATAATAATTAAAATATTAAATAATTATTATAAATTAGATATTAATAATAAAAAAACTAAAATAACAAATAATAAACAAGGATTTTGCATATTAGGATATAGATTTAGAGTAATAAATAAAAAAACAATAATAAATATAGTAAAGAAGCAAATACTTTAGTAAATAAATATTTTTGGGGTAGTTAGTTAAAACTCCTAATTCGTCCAATACGAACAACGCGCTTAATGTGAACAACAATGGCAACGTGAACAACAATAGTGCGAACAACGGGTATGGCGCCCGTCCTTTAGCTCCTTATTATATTTTTGGGTTATAAGGTTAAGGCTTTATAAAGATAAATGTAAGGAACAATAACTATCCCCTAGATAATAACTAGAAATAAAAAAAGAAGATGGAAACTTATACGTAAGTTTCCTAGAACTTCGAGGTAATAAATGAGCAAAAAAACAGTATATAATTTTTTAAAGAAAACATATCCTAAACATTTAATATTATTTAGTAAAAATAATAAAATATGTTGTTATAAAGATGATTTTAATATATATAAGAAATATAATAATATTTCTTATATAATAGTAAAAGACAATAAAATAATAAAAAGAAGTTATAAAAATAATTTATATGAAGAAAGTTATATAAAATATAACTTAATAAAAATATTAAAGAAAGTGAGAAAAAGAATATGAAAAAGAAAATAATAATAACAAGTATAATATTAATTATAATAATTGCTCCAATTATTATAATTAATATAAATAAAAAAGAAGAAAGTAATAGTTATACAATAGAAACATATATAGATGGAAAACTAGCAGCATCACTTCCATCAAGTGGAAGTGGCTATGAATTTGATAGTATAACATGTGACAATGGAGGAACAGCAACATTTAATTATTCGACATGGCGAGTAGAAGTAACAAACTTAAATGGAAAGACAAAATGTACAGTAAAATTTAAAAGTAGTGATAAACCAACACTTGCAAATTACTTAAAAACAAATGCTAATTTAGTGGAAGAAAAAGGTTTAAGATATGAAGGAGCAAAAGTAAATAATTATGTTTTATTTAATGATGAGTTATGGCGAATAATAGGGGTATTTAATGTAGAAACAGAAACAAATAATACACAAGAATTAGTAAAACTAATACGTGCGGATGCCTTGGATGGATTAGCTTGGGGTTCAAATAAAACATGGGAAAACAATTATTTACAAAAATCTTTAAACAATGGATATTTAAATAAAGAAGATGGAACATGTAATGTATATAATAGTTCCTCAAAAACTGTAACAAAAACATGTAACTTTAGTGAAACAGGATTAAGTGCAGGAGCAGGCGAAAAAATAGAGGCAGTAAGATGGAACATAGGAAAATCAAATTATAGTGCAACAGCAGAAGCGGTATATACAACTGAAATTACAGAAAAAACGACAGGTTATTATAAAGTAGGGTTAATGAGTGCGAGTGATTATGGATTTGCAGTATTAGATAGTAGTTGTAATAGATCAACAAATTTAAGTTCTTATAATAAATCAACATGTGCAGGAGAGAATTGGTTAAAAAACATCGGGTACGAGTGGACCATTACTCCTTATTCGTCCGATACGCGCTACGTGCTTTATGTGCACAGCAATGGCCTCGTGAGCGACATTGGTGCGTGGATCGGGTATGGCGCCCGTCCCTCTGTCTATCTAAAATCTACTGTTCTATTTATCTCAGGTAATGGTGCGCATGATAATCCATTTATTATTTCTTAATATTCTTTTAAATAATAATTAGAAATATCTTTTTTCTAATTATTTTTTTTTGTATAATATTGTTGGGTGATAGCTATGAATTTAATACCTCTTAAAGTTACTACAGAATATACTTTACTTAAAAGTATTATTAAGATAGATGATTTAATTAATTATTTAAAAAATAATAATATTAGTTCATGTGCTATTGTTGATACTAATTTATATGGGGTAATGGATTTTTATACGAAAATGATAAATAATAATTTAAAACCTCTTATTGGTTTAGAAATAAATATAAATAATTATATTATTTATTTATATGCGATAAATTATTTAGGATATAAGAATTTACTTAAAATTCATACTTTAAAAGAATTTAAGAAATTAGATTTTAATAATTTAAAAGAATATTTAAATAATATTAAAATAGTTTTACCATATAATTCATATGAATTATTAAATGTATTTAATAATGCTTATTTAAGTTATCAAAATAATAATGAAAAAATAGAAGCATTATTAAATACTAATAAAGCTATATATATAAAAAATATATCTAGTTTAAATAAAGAAGATACTAAATATTTAAAATATTTAGAAGCTATTAATAGGGGTATTTTAGTTAAAGATATTAATAATAATTATGATAATTGTTATATAGATTTAAATATCTTAGAAGAAGATATTAAAAGTACTTATGATTTTATAAGTGATATAAATATAGAAATACCTTTTAAAGGACATTATATACCTATTTATAACAAAGAAATAGATTCTTATACATATTTATCTAATTTAACTCATAAAGGCTTATATAAACGTTTAAATGGGGAAAATGAAGTATATACTAAAAGATTAGATTATGAACTTAGTGTTATTAAAAATATGGGTTTTGTTGATTATTTTTTAATTGTGTATGATTATGTTTTATATGCTAAAAAAAATAATATCTTAGTAGGACCAGGAAGAGGTAGTGCCGCGGGTTCTTTGGTTAGTTATTCTCTAGGTATAACTAATGTTGATCCCCTAAAATATAATTTATTATTTGAAAGATTTTTAAATCCCGATAGAATTACTATGCCAGATATAGATATTGATTTTGAATATACAAAAAGAGGTTTAGTTATAGATTATGTAAGAGATAAATATGGCAAAGTTTGTGTTGCTCCCATCATGACTTTTGGTACTTTAGCATCAAAACAAGTAATAAGGGATGTATCTCGTACTTTAGATATTCCTCTAAGTATTGTTGATGGTTTAGTTAAATTAATTGATGCTAAAAGTGATATTAAAACTAATATAAAAAAAGATGAAGTTAAAAATTATATCAATATCTATCCTGAATTAAAAGAAGTAATCTTAATTAGTTTAAAATTAGAAGGGTTAAAAAGACATATCTCAACTCATGCTGCAGGTGTTGTCATATCTAGTATACCTCTTGATAATATTATTCCTATAATTAATAATAATGATAATATTCTAACAGGTATAACTATGGAATATTTAGAAGCTTTAGGTTTACTTAAAATGGATTTTTTAGCTTTAAGAAATTTAACTATTATTGCTAATGTTTTAGATTTAATAAAAGAATCCACCCATAAATATTTAGATTTAAATAAAATTAATTTAAGTGATAAAGATGTATTTAAATTATTTCAAACTGGGGATACTGAAGGGATATTTCAATATGAAAGTAGGGGTATGAGAAACTTAATGTTAAAACTAAAACCGACAACATTTTCTGATCTAGTTGCATCTGTTGCTTTATTTAGACCTGGACCTATGGATAATATTGATTCTTTTATAAGAAGAAAATATGGTTTAGAAAAAATAACTTATATTACTCCGGAGTTAGAACCTATTTTAAAAGAAACTTATGGTATTATAGTTTATCAAGAACAAGTAATGCAAATACTTGTTGCTATTGGGGGTTATTCTTATGCAGAAGCTGATAATATTAGAAGAGCTATGAGTAAGAAAAAAGAAAGTGTTATTTTAGAAGATAAAAATCATTTTATTAATAATGCTATTAATAAAGGTTATCAAAAAGATATAGCTTTAGAAATATATAATTTAATTTTAAAATTTGCTAATTATGGTTTTAATAAAGCCCATTCAGTATCTTATGCTTTAATTGGTTATCAAATGGCTTATTTAAAAGTAAAATTTCCAATGTATTTTATCACTAATTTACTTAA
>CANROL010000025.1 GCA_947632255.1 uncultured Bacilli bacterium | reverse complement strand
TCCAAGATGAATTTTCTCATTCTTCGTGAAGTAAGATTCCTTGTAGACTACAAGGTTGATAGGCTGGGTGTGGAAGCATAGTGATATGTTGAGCTGACCAGTACTAATAAATCGAGGATTTAACTTAATTTTTATTAATTTGAATGAGTTTACGCATTATCAAGTTTTTAAAGGACAAAATCCTTTGCTAGTAACGATAGCCTAGTGGACACACCCTTACCCATCCCGAACAAGGAAGTTAAGCACTAGAACGCCGAAGATAGTTTTTGCGAAAATAGGAAGTTGCTAGCTTTTTTTTTTTACATAAATTTTCAATGATTTATATAAATTTATTAATTTTTTTAAATTTTTAAGCTTTTTTTCACAATTCGACATTTTTTACAATTTAAATGTGGTAGTATATACTTTTGAGGTGAATTTTTCTATGAAAGAAGGTTTTGAAAATGAAAAAAATTTTGCTTATTATTTTAACAACAAAAAGGTTCAAGATTTACCACCAAAAGCAAAAGATTTAATTTATGCTATTTTTTCAAATATTCAAGAAAATGATTTAGTTTTATGTTGGTGCAGTAAATACTTAGAAAAAGCTGATATTAAAATAAAAATAAATGGTATAGTTAAAGGGATAAGTATAAAATCAGGACAACAATGCTCGATGCATCAAGAAAAAATAGAAAGTTTTAATAAATTTTTATTGCGAATAGGAGTAGAAGAACAAATAATTTTAAAATTTACAAGATTTATTTATGGTAAAATAAACAATAAAAAAGTTGATACAAAAACTTATATTAATCATTTTAGTAATGAAATTGAAGAAATTAAAAAGTCATTTAATAGTTATTCAAATAAAATTCATTTAATTACAAGATTTATATTTCATGGCACAGAGCTACAATTATACGATTGCGATGCTCTTATATATGGAGTACCAAATGATTTTTGTTGGGCAACAAAAAATGAAATTCTAAAATATTTAATTGATTATCCCAATATGAATACTAATTTTTTAAATGTGTCTTTATTAAATATTCGTTGTTATGATCGAAATATTACCAATGATCTAAATAGAAAAAATAAAGAAAACAAAATTCAGGTTAAATGGCTAACCTTACCAAGAGACATTGCCTATATATCTAAATTGCGTGAAGCAAATAGTATAAAAAATTCTACAGAACTATCAAATTTTACCAAATATTGTAAAAAAATATCAAATCCAAATGAATACATTAAATTCTAAAAGTTTTTCAAAAATTAAATTTACAAAAATAAACTAAAAATGCAAAAAATTAGTTTAGTTTTTGCAAAAAATATGATAAAGTTATAAATAGTGATATATATATGAAAAAAATAGTTATTTTTGGAGGTGGCTCAGGCTTATCTCAATTACTTAAAGGATTAAAATTGTTTCCAATAGACATAACGGCAGTTGTTTCTGTTTCAGATAATGGAGGTTCAACCAAAAAATTACGTAAAGAATTAAACATTCCTGCTGTTGGTGATATATCCAAAGTTATGCTAGCAATGAGTAACATTAATAATGATATAATAAATTTAATGAATTATCGTTTTAAACAATCAAAAAGCCTAGGTAATCATTCAGTAAAAAATTTATTACTCGCAGCTTTACTAGAGCAAAAGGGAACATTTGCAGAAGCCTTACCAGTTTTTGGAAAATTGTTAGATATTGAAGGACAAGTATTACCTATAACAGAAGAAAATGCTGAATTAATTGGAATCACTGAAGACAATAATACAATTTTTGGCGAGGCTGGAATAACAAATGCTGGAAAGAAAATAAAAAAGATGCTTTATAATCATAAAGTAGAAGCTAATCCTGATGTTTTAACAGCAATTCAAAATGCTGATTTAATTATTTTTTCTTCAGGCAGTTTATTAACAAGTTTAATACCTCACTTACTAATTGACAGTGTTGTTAAAGCTATAAAAGCAAGTAAAGCCCCTAAATTATATATTTGTAATTTGGTAACACAACCTGGTGAAACAGATAATTTTACAGTAAGTGACCACATAAAAGTTTTAAATTCTTATTTAGGTGCAAATACAATTGATATCGTTTTAGCCAATAATGTTCCAATTCCTAACGAATTAGCTAAAAAATATGCCACTCAAGAGCAAAAAGATCCTGTATTATTAGATGAAGAAACTTTACAACAAATGCACGTTAGAGTAATAAAAGATTGTATATATGCTATTGAAGATGGCACTTTAAGACATGATTCCTTAAAAACCGCATATCATGTATTTTCAATATTAATGGAGTAAAATTATTATGACTTATACTAGTAAAGTAAAGGAAGAAATTGTTAAACATGATATTTCTAAACCAGAAATGATCTGTGAATTG
The DNA here is from genome assembly GCA_947632255.1 of uncultured Bacilli bacterium. Classification (GTDB taxonomy): domain Bacteria; phylum Bacillota_I; class Bacilli_A; order RF39; family UBA660; genus Caccenecus. The sequence continues at coordinate 8,284 of CANROL010000025.1, read as the reverse complement.
TCAGCTTTCTTAATGTTTGGCGCAACATTAAACGAAAAGATTACTATAACATTGGAAAATGCCAGTATCACGAGGCGAATCTATTATTATTTTAAAGAACTTTTTAGCATACGACCTAAAATAATAATTCGCAATCAAAAGAGATTTCGTGTTAAACAAATTTATATCTTAGAAATAACAGAAAAAGTAAAAGAAATATTAAATAATTTAAATATCATTCAAGATAATAAAAAAGTTTTACCACAAGAATATTTTTTTCCAAGTCGTGAAGAAAAAATTGCTTATTTAGAAGGAATTTTTTTAGCTACAGGTACCATTAACGATCCCGCAACAAGTGGATATCATTTTGAAGTAGTTACAAATTTAAATCGTGAAGCCAAATTTATTTCTAATTTATTTAAAGCTATAAATATAAATGCCAAATATATAAAAAGAAACTCTAAATATATGGTATACATTAAAAACGCCGAAGTAATAAGTGAGATAATTCGTATGTTTGGTGGTATTCAAAGCTATTTTTACTATGAAGATATTAGAATTTATCGAGACCATAAAAATATGGTTAATAGATTAAATAATTGTGAAATAGCCAATCAAGAAAAAGCAATAAATACCGGTTTAAAGCAAATTGCCGATATAAAATATTTAAAAGATAATGATTTATATGATTTAATAGATGAATCAACTAAAATAGTTTTAACATATCGTGAAAAATATCCTGAATCATCATTAAAAGAACTTGCTGATATTATAGCTCTTGAAACAGATTATAAAATAGGCAAAAGTGGAGTAAATCATCATTTTATTAAAATTCGTAAATTAATTCAAAATCATAAAGAAAAACAGACAAATAATAATAAATAATTTTGCATATTTATTATTTTTTTGTTAAAATAAATTCGTGATTAGATATGAAAAAAGAATTATTAAGTCCAGTAGGAGATAAAGACTCATTAATCATGGCAGTTTTATATGGAGCTGATGCAGTATATTTAGGAGGAAAAAATTTTGGCGCCAGAAAATATGCTTCTAACTTTGATAATAAAGAATTAAAACAAGCCGTAGCTTATTGTCATTTATATGGTGTAAAAATATATGTTACTGTAAACACTATTATTTATGAGACTGAATTAAAAAGTTGTTTAACATACATAAATTACTTATATAATATTGGTGTAGATGCCATAATAGTACAAGATATTGGTTTAATCAAGCTTATTCGACAATATTTGCCTCAAATGGAAATACATGTTTCAACTCAAACTAGCGTTCATAATATAGAGCAAATTAAATTTTTAGAAAGTTTAGGAGTTAAAAGAGTTGTTCTTGCTCGAGAAATGTCTTTAAAAGATATTAATGACTTAAAAACCAATTTAGAGTTAGAAATATTTATTCATGGTGCTTTATGTATATGCTATTCAGGACAATGCCTATTATCTTCTCAAATTTTAGGTCGAAGTGGTAATCGTGGCGAATGTGCCGGTTTATGTCGAATTTTGTACAATTTAAATAAAGATGATACACCAATCATTAAAAATAAATATTTATTAAGCCCTAAAGAGCTTGCAGTATTTTCTAATTTTGCTGAAATTAAAAATAGTAAAGTAATAAGTTTAAAAATTGAAGGTCGCATGAAAAGTCCAGAATATGTCGGCTATGTTACTAAAATATATCGTAAACTTTTAGATGACCCAAATTACACTTTATCCGAAGAAGAAATTTTTAATTTAAAAAGTTTGTATAATCGTGATTTTACCAAAGGCTACCTTTTTCATGAGCAAGATACCAATTTAATAAATATAAATAGTTCCAATCATCAAGGAGTTATAATTGGTGATGTCATTAAATATTCTAATAAATATATTACAATCAAATTAAATCATCAGTTAAATCAAGGTGATGCTATAAGATTACCCAATAATGAAGGTATGTATATTAATTTTTTATATAATCAAAAAAAAGATTTAATCAACAAAGGTTTAGCTCAAGATATAATTTTAATTGACAATAAAGTTAATTTAAATGAAATAGGTCCAGTTTATTTAACTATTAACAAAGAATTAAATAATATTATTAAAAAAGAGGCTAAACGTCAAATACCACTTACCTTAAAAGTTATTGCCCAAATTAATAAGCCTTTACAAATTATTTACAAAGATGATATTCATGAAGTTCAAGAAATAGGTCCTTTAGTAGAATCTGCTCAAAATGCTCCCATCAGCAAAGAAAGAATACTACAAGCCTTAACTAAATTAGGAAATACTCCCTTTATAATTACTGAAATTGATGAAAATATTATGGATAATATATTTATCCCCATTAGTGTCCTAAATAATATTCGCCGTAAATTAATAGGTAAGCTTACTATAAAGCGAACATCCCCTAAAAATCAATTTTTAACAATCAATTTTCTTCCACCAAAACCTCATATTCGCTCACTAAAAGAATTTAAAATCGCCGTTTTAGCTCGTAATGAAGAACAAGTAATAACTTTATTATCTCTAAATGTTGATATCATCTATGTTACTGACCTAAAAATATACAAAAAATATCAAAATTCGCATATATATTTAAAATTAAATCGAATAATGCCCAATCATCCACCATATCAAAACGAAAATCTTCTCATTGGTGAAATAGGCGGTTTAAAATATCAAAAATGTAATAATATTCGTACTGATTACTTTTTAAATGTTGCGAATAGTAGTTATGTAAATCTTCTACAAGACATGAACGTAGAAAGTATTACTTTAAGTCCTGAATTAAGTGATGATAATTTGCAATATCTAATGTCAAATATATCCCCAACAGCTCAAGTTGAATTTATTATATATGGTCGCTTAGAATTAATGATTATGAAATATAATTTCTTTAAAGCAAATAATCTATCTTATCAAAATAATTACAATTTAGAAGATAAGCAGCATCATAAATTTCCTATAACAAGTAAAAATAATACAATTTTGTACAGCCCAGCTCCCATTAATTTAATTAATAAAATTCCTTTATATCAAAAAATGGGCATAAACACCTTTAGAATAGATTTATTTGAAGAAGATAGTGAAACAATTAAAAATTTAATTAACCACATAAGAAAAGTGATCAATTAAACAAAATAAAAGTAGATATCAATAATACCTACATTTATTTCTAACTTCAAGTTTAATTATCACTTTTTTAAAATCTTCTAAATAATCCAATAGCTTTACCCAAAATTTCCACTTTATCTAAAATTATTGGGGCCATTGTATCATTTTCAGGTTGCAATCTATAATGTCCTTTTTCCTTATAATAAGTTTTTAAAGTTACTTCATTTTTATCATTCATAGCTACAACCATGTCTCCATTTTTCGCATTTTGTTGTCTTTGTACGATAACAATATCACCATCAAAAATACCAGCGTTTATCATAGAATTTCCACTTACATTTAAAGTAAAGATATTTTGCTTTTTAGGAATTATGGATGCTGGAAGTGAGAAAAATTCACTAGGTCTTTCGATAGCTTCTATTGGCGAACCAGCTGTAATTTTTCCTAAAAGTGGCACTTTAATTAATTCATTATCCTTATTTAAATATTCGTTTTCAACAAGAATTTCCATTGCTCTAAATTTATTAGAATTTACTCTAATATAACCAGCATTGCTTAATCTTTTTAAATAAGTATGAACAGTAGCCGGGCTAGATAAGCCTAAAGCATCTCCAATCTCTCTAATTGCAGGTGGATATCCATGTTCCGCTGTAAATTTTTTAATAAAGTCTAAAACATTATTTTGTTTTGGTGTTAATGGTTTTAATTCACTCATATATAATACCTCCATCATCATAATACCAAAAAAATGTATGTATGTCAAACAAAATTATAACAAATTTTTAATAAAATTTTTTGTTTATGTGTCAAATGTAAAAATCTTAAGTAAAATATTTACTAAAATCAAAAAATCTTATATAATTAAACTAGAGGTAAGTATCATGAATGAAATAAATCGCTTTTTAAAAAACTTATATGATAATTTAGCAAATGAACAAATAATTACTAAAAAAGTAAGTACAACAAAAGAAAAATTAACTACCTTAGATAATTACCTAACTAAATTAGATCGCATTCAAACCAAATATTATGATACTGATAAATTAAATAAAATCAAAGAATTATATTATAATCGTTATATAATTAAAGAAGAAGAAATACCCGAATCTTATTGGCATTACTTAGAAAAAGGTCATTTAGAAAGAGGAGAAGGTCATCATAATTTAGTAAATCCAACAAACTATGTTGATATTGAACTAAGAAAAAGATATGTTGAAAATATAAGAAAAGAACAAATAGAAAGCCTAGATAGTTGGTTAAATTATTTAATGAGTCCAGATGCTAACTACTTACCAACATGGGCTAAAGTTTGGTCATTTTTAGGCATGTTAAAAATCGGAACATACAATAAAGAAACCAATACTTATATGAAAAGAGCCAAAAATACAGTAGGCCCATTCATTGAAATAAATTCCGAATTATTAGGTAAAAGTGTAGAGTATTTAAAACAACATTTAAATCATGAAGAATTTAGTGATGAAGAAGTAAAAAAATTAGCCTCAACTGAAAGTTTTAGTAAAATATATAGTACTTTATTAACTAAAGATACCAAACAAATAAAAAATGGAAATGATGGTATCTGGATAAAATATCAATATAAAAATAAAGAAGATGCAAAAAAGTTATATGAGTCGCTTCAAGGATATAACACAGGTTGGTGCACAGCCGCATCTTTATCAACTGCAATAAACCAAGTATGTGGTGGCAAGTCTTATATAGGTGGCGACTTTTATGTTTATTATACTAAAGATAGTAATAATAATTATAAAATTCCCAGAATAGCCATTCGTATGGACAATTATAAAATAGGTGAAATAAGAGGAGTAGCTAAAAATCAAAACTTAGAACCTGAATTAGAAAATATTTTAAAAGAAAAGTTAAAAGAATTTCCTGATGCAGAAGAATATCAAAAGAAAGTAAGTGACATGGAAGAACTTACTAAAATATATAAAAAACACCAAAATAAAGAAGAATTAACTAAAGAAGAAATTATGTTTTTATATGAAATAAAAGGTAATATCAAAGGATTTGGATATCAAAAAGACCCTCGAATTAATGAAATACTTATTGGAAGAAATATGAAAAAAGATTTAGCCTATATTCTTAAATGCAAGGAAGAAGAAGTAGGAACAAATGAAGAATTTATGCATAAATATTTAAAAGTTGTTACAGGTAATATCCAGATATATAAAGACGACGAATTTATTTTTCCTATGCCAGAATGCACTTTAGGCATGTTATATTATGAGTTATCTAGTATAAAAGATTATATGCTGCCTAAACTTATAAGTTATCAATTAGATACCTATGGTACAGAAGTAATTGAAGATGCCACATTTCCTAAATATATTCAAACTCACCTTTTTTTGTCAAATTTAAAAAAAATAAAAAATGTAACTTTTCCCGAATATGTTGGAGGGGTTGTATCTTTAACAAGAATAAAAGAATATGATATATTAATTTTGCCTAGATATATCGGCCATTCACTTGAATTAAATTATTTAGAATCACTTCACAATGTAATTATGCCAGAATTTATAGGAGGATGTCTCCATATAGATAATATCAGTATTAATGATTTAACTGATATAAAATTGCCAATTGTTAAGATGGATATATATGTAAAAGAGGGAAAATTTACCTATGAAGAATTAAAATCATTAATAGCCAAGAAAAAAGATAATCCGCTTTCATTAACTCGTCAAAAAGAAAATGAAGATAAAAAAGGTTATGCCAATACTTTAATAGTTTTACTACCCGCATTAATTATTTTATTAGGTATTTTTATTGCTTATCTACTAATAAGTTAATTTACTTCTTAATATTTCCATGATATAATTTAGAAAATGAAAGGAAAATAAAAATGAAGAAAACTTTAGTAGTCATGGCCGCTGGAATGGGTAGTCGTTTTGGAGGCTTAAAACAAATTGAGCCTGTTGGTCCAAATCAAGAATTTATTATTGATTATTCCGTTTATGATGCCAAAAAAACCGGTTTTGAAAAGGTGGTTTTTGTCATAAAAAAAGAATTAGAACAAGTATTTAAAGAAACAATCGGGAAAAGATTAGAGGATAAAATTGAAGTAGCTTATGCTTATCAAGATTTAAAAGATATACCTGAAACTAAAAAATATCTAGCCGAAAAAAGAGAAAAACCTTGGGGTACGATCCAAGCTGTATTATGTAGTAAAGATGAAGTTCCTGGTGATTTTGTCGTTATTAATGCTGATGATTTTTATGGATATGATGCTTATTTAAAAGCCAGTACTTTTTTAGATAATGAAAAAAGTCCTAATGTTTATGCTTCAATTTGCTTTCCTTATGAAGTCACCAGTTCCAAATATGGCAGTGTTAAAAGAGCCGTTGCTCTAGCTGAAGGGAATAACATTACTGAATTAATCGAAAGCAAGATGACCACTTTAGAAGATGCCGCCTTATGTGAACCTCTAAATGGTGATGCTTCCTTTAAAGCGCCATTAAACCAATCCGTAAGTGTGAATATGTTTGCTTTTAAACATGAATTTTTTACCTATTTAGAAGAATATTTTACCAACTTTTTTAATCAAGATGATGAAACTATTTTAAACAGTGAAGCCTTACTTCCAGAACTTGTTAAAGATAAATTAAAAACTGGGGAAATTACTTTAAAAAAAGTTACCTCAAATAGTATGTGGTTTGGTATGACTTATAAAGAAGATTTACCTGAATTAAAAGCTAATATATTAAATTTAATTAATCAAGGTGAATATCCTTCTAAATTATGGGAGTAAATTATGAATGAAATAGAAGCTCGTATTAAAGAGCTAACAGCTATCTTAAAGCAAGCTAATTATGAATATTATACGCTTGATAATCCCAGCATTACTGATCAAGAATATGATAAATATTTAAGAGAATTAAGCAACTTAGAAGAAAAACATCCTGAATATGCTGATCCTAATAGTCCAACAAAAAGAGTAGGTGGAGAAGCTATCTCTAAATTTAAAAAAGTAACCCATAAAATTCCTATGATAAGCCTAGCTAATGTTTTTAATGAAGATGAAATTAATGAATTTACTAGTCGCATTAAAAATGCCGGCTTTAATCCTAGTTATGTATGTGAATTAAAAATTGATGGCTTAAGTGTATCACTTCATTATGAACATGGTAAACTCGTTTTCGCGGCTACTCGTGGTGATGGTGTAACTGGTGAAGATATAACTCATAATGTTGTTACGATAAAATCTGTGCCATTAGACTTAAAAAAAGACATTGACATTGAAGTTCGTGGCGAAATTTATATGAATAAAGCTACTCTTGCCAAACTTAATTTCGAAAGAGAAAAAAATGGTGAAGAAAAGCTGCAAAATGTTCGTAATGCAGCCGCGGGTTCTATTCGTCAATTAGATCCTAAAATCGCGGCTAAAAGACATCTAGATACTTGGATTTATCATTTACCTAATCCTCTTGACTATGGTCTAAAAACTCATGAAGAAGCCTTAAAATTCATGGCTGATTTAGGTTTTAAAGTTAATCCTGACTATCGCCTAGTAAATACGGAAGAAGAAATCATGGCTTATATTAATGAATATACCCAAAAAAGAAAAGACCTTCCTTATGAAATAGATGGGGTAGTTATAAAAGTTAACAATATTACGATGCAACAAGAACTTGGCTCCACGACAAAATATCCTCGTTGGGCCACTGCCTATAAATTTCCAGCCGAAGAAGTTTTAACAAAACTAAAAGATATTAAATTTACAGTTGGCCGTACTGGTCAAATAACTCCTAATGCGGTATTAGATCCTGTTTTAGTGATGGGTTCCACGATTAGTCGTGCCACTCTACATAATGAAGATTATTGTAAAATGTTAGACTTAAGAATTGGTGATATTGTTTCCATAAAAAAAGCTGGTGATGTCATTCCTGAAGTTGTGGAAGCCAAAATTGAAAGACGAACAGGTAATGAAATTCCCTTTAAAATGATTAAAAACTGTCCCATTTGTCATAGTCCTTTAACTAAAATCGGCAATGTTGACTATTTTTGCACTAATGATGCTTGTCCTAAAAAAAATATTGAAAGCTTAATTCACTTTGCCAGCCGAGGTGCAATGAACATTGATGGTTTAGGTGATGAAATAATTGAAGATTTTTACAATGAAGGTTTTTTAAAAACAATCCCCGATTTTTATCATTTAGAAGAATATAAAGAAGATA
>CANROL010000024.1 GCA_947632255.1 uncultured Bacilli bacterium | reverse complement strand
TTTTCACCTATTGTATTTAGATATATATCATTTAAATATGTATTTAAGGTAGCTGGTTTTTCCCAATTATTAGAACTTGTTTCATCCCATTTCTTACTTTCACTTTCTGTTCTAATTATTTTTATTAACTGTTCTGGGCCGTTTTCTGTTTCAACATCAAATACCCCAATTATCCGCCATTCTTCATTATTAAATCTTACATAGTTATTAGGATCTGGTCCTTCAAATCTGTAACCTTTTTCATCTACTAAACAATTTTTGGCTTGGGCTTCAGTTATTACATCTGATGATTCACTACAAACATGAGTAGCTAAAAATTTTGTTACAAAAGATTCTTCTTTCTTTTTATCAAAATATAAAATACATTTAGTATTCTTTTCTAAATCTTTAATAATATGTTCACCATTTGAATTTGTATATACTTTTTCATATATTTTTTCTTCGGGATTTGTTTTATAACAATAACTTTGAGTTGTATTTATTTCATAACCATTACTTGGCATAGTTTCTACTTCTTGATAACAAGCATCACTATTTGGATCTTCACAACCTTCTATTTGCTCATACATCGCCATCATCTTAAAATCATATGGCGTATAGTTTATTACTCCATCTACTATTGTTACATGATCTGTTGATGTAAATTCAGCATGACTTACAAATATAGTTATTACTAATATTAAACATGTTACAAATTTCATATATTAACCACCCCTTTAGTTAATATATTTATTCTATTAACAACCCCCCCCCAGACGTAAATTTGTTCATTTTTATCTCTCCTATTCTTTTGTAGATTTTTTATTATCTACTTTCTTTACTATCTAAATAATATCATTTATTTTTAATATTATCAAGACTTTAATTATAATTTTAAACCAAAATAATATAATTTTAATATGAATATTGGAATTAAATTACAAAGACTTAAAACAGAAGATTTAATTTGGGTAATTTATTTTTTTATTGTTATTGGGGCTCTTCTTTCTAATAATTATGAAAGAAATTATTTATATACTCATAATAGTAGTAATCAAAAAAAATTTAAAATCTTAAATATTACTATTTTTAGTGTTGCTTTTATTATATACTTATATTTTGTTTTAATTAATTATGAAGATGTAACTGTCCTAAAAAGAGATGCCACTAAAAAAGAAGTATTAAATGTCCATATTGGTTTAATATCTTCTTTATTATTTCTCGTCGGAGGAGCCTTAGCATTAGTTGGTGAAATAAATCGCCCCGGTCCCGATGAAGACATAGGTTTTATTTAATTTAAAGTAAAATCATCATTTAAAGTTATAACTAAATCATTTAAATCATGTAATATATTAAGAATAGAAACAGTTTCTTCAATAACTTTACTATTCATTCTCTTACAACTATTAAGATAAGGTAATTGATGTTTTAAAATAAATGCTATATTATCACTATCTTCACTTAAATTAATAAAATTATCTACTACTTTTCTATGAATACTTAAACAATATTCTATAGAACTAATAAAATCATTATTTAACATTAAAGCCTTCATAATATCATCTTTAGTATTAATATCTTTATCTTCTAAAACATTAATAATATTTAAAATATTTTCTCTAGTCATTCTAATAATATTTAATTGCTTTTCGGTATTATTACAATAACTAAGTATTATTTCATTATTTAGTATTACATCTTGCATAAAACACTTCTTTCTATTTAATATTATAATAAGCTGTATTATTATTTAAAGTAGTTCCTTTTAAACTAGCTAATTCTTCAATATTTACTACTTGATAATCATTGGCATATAACCATGGAAGTATTTCTTCTAAAGCTTCATAACTAGACTGATATAACTCATGCATTAAAATAATACATCCATCTTTAACATTTTCTTTAATATAATTAACAACATGTTCTTTATTTCTATAACGCCAATCTTCGGTATCTAAATTCCATAGTATAAAAGATAAATTAATATTACTTAAATTAGTTTTATTAAATGATCCATAAGGAGGTCTTAAATATTTAATATTTTTCCCTACTACTTCTTTATATATATTATTTACTTTATTTAAACTAGTATTAATAGTTCCTATATCATTTTTAGTTAAATTCATATGTTCAAAAGTATGTGAACCCACTATATTTCCATGATTAACAGTATTACTTATACATGATTTACAATTATTCATCATATAACCTACCATAAAAAATGTGGCATGCGCTTTATTATCACTTAATACTTCATTAATTTTAGGATTAAATTCTATACTTGGACCATCATCAAAAGTTATAGCAATACTTTTTTTATTACTATCATATTTATATCCATCTTCATTTTGATATTCTTTATATAAAACAGTCTTAAAATTAATTATATCTTTTATTTCATTATAATTAATTGTTAAATTAATATCTTTAATATCATATAAAAGACTATAATTATAATAATATATAGTTACTTCATTATCTTTTACATAATAAAACTTACTCCCTAAATTATCTTTATTTTCTTTTATTCCCTCAACTATAAATTTAGGATATTTTAAACTTAATAATTCTATTTCTTTATTATTAAAATCATCATTATTTTTAATTAAATCTTTAAATTCTAATAATTTTTTTTCTTTTTTATTTATAATAATACTTTCATAATTATTTTCATTTAAATAAACTAAACTAATTACTTCCTCAATATTACTTGATTCATAAACAAGTTCTTTATTTAAATTATTATTTTTAATATCATCTACTATTTTATTAATATCTATTACTTCTTCTTTTGGTAAATCTTTTTGAGATATATCTTCATTACTTTTACTAGGAATAAAGAAAATAATTACTTCCCCAATTAAAATGAATATTAAAACTATAATTCCTATTACTAAAGTTCTCTTTTTCATTTACCACTCACTACCTATTATTATTATAACGCAATTTAAATATTTTTTACATCTCTTTTTGTAAAGACTAAATAAGTTGTCAAATATATGACAAATAAATATATTAAAACAACAATTATAGATATATATGGTTTTATATTATAGGGATTATTATTTAAATTAACTAAATAACTAAAATCCCAATGTAAACTTATAAATAATTTAAATATTTTAAATTTAAAAGTTAAAGCTAAATTAGCAATAATATTACCTACTAAATAAATTAAGAAAGTTAAAGTAGAAGCTGCTGAAGTAGATAAAGTAATAGTACTAAGCATTAAAGAAGCTAAACCTAAAACTAAATAAATAGGTAAATTACTTAATAAATTTAAACCTAAATAAGTAAATATATTATATGATTTTAAACTCATACTTACCGTATCATATATCATAACCGGAATACTTAAACTATTAAAGCCTAAAATCATTCCTCCAATTAATATTTCCATTATACTTAAAAATATCATAATAAGAGGAATAAATAATAATATTGTTATTAATTTAGCTAATAATAAAGTTCCCCTTTTATGTGGTTTTATTAATAAATATTTAATAGTTCCTTTATTAAATTCTTCACTAATTATACTTGATGAAATCATAATTAAATATATTAATATAAATAAACCAAACTCTCCTGAAAAATTTTTTAAAACTGCATTTAAATTACTACTACTTAAAATATCTTTTTTATTTTCTAAAATATATTTATTTAAAGTCATTTCTTCTTCTAAGTAATCTAAACGATCTTTTTGTTCATCATCTAAATTATTCATATTTTTTAAATTATAATATTCATATAAATCTAATTCTACTGTATTTATTGCATTATTTAAATAATTATTAGTATCATAATTAATATTATTATTAATGCGATATTCTTTTAATTTAATTAAATCATTCATTCTATTTTGATTAATTAAATTAGTTTCATCTTTTAATCTATTCTCTAAATTATTTATTTCTAATTTAGGAAAATAAGTCCAATCTTGTTTATCAATAATATCCATATATTCTTTTATTTGTAAATCAATTTCTTGTCTTAATTCTTCATTTTTATCGATATATTGATATGTATATTTTTCTATTAATAAAGGATATATATATTTCGTAATTAAGGCTTTATCACTATTAGTTTTATTATCTTGATATTTAATTTCATCTATACTAGCTAAATTTTCAACATATATATTTAAATCATCTTCATTATTTAAATCTAAACTTTTATTTTCTTCTTCTAAATACTCTATTGTCGTACCATCAAAATAATTTAAAACATTCATTTCTTTATATATCACATTAGTTAAAATAGCATATAAAATAAAGATAAAAGTTACTATATAAAAACTTTTCTTTTTTAATATTTTAATAAATTCATTTTTAATTAGATTAATCAATTTTATTACCTCCTGCTATATTTATAAAGGCATCTTCTAGACTTAATGTTTCTTTTTTAACTTCATATATATTTATATTATTATTTACTAATTCTTTAATTACTTTAGCAATTCCCTCTTCATCTTTAATAACTTCAATATAATGGTCATCAATAACTTTTAAATCTTTATCTTTAATTTTATTAGTTTTATTAACTTTAATAATATATTTATTTTCCGAAATATTTTTTATTTTATTTATTTCTTCATCGGCAATAATTTCCCCGGCTCTAATAATACAAACCTTATTACAAAAACTTTCTAATTCACTTAAATTATGACTAGAAATAAGTATTCCAACTCCATTTTTAGCAAGATTAACTAATAATTCTCGCATTTCTTTAATACCTTCAGGATCAAGTCCATTGGTGGGTTCATCTAATATTAATAAATTAGGAAAATTAAGTAAAGATATAGCAATACCTAATCTTTGTCTCATACCTAAAGAATATTTACTTACTTTATCATGAATTCTATTTTGTAAACCTACCAATTTAATAACTCTTGTTAATTCTTCTTCTTTTATATCATCATAATAACTAGCTTGCATTTTAAGATTTTCATAACCAGTTAAATATAAATAAACATCTGGGGCTTCTACAATTGCACCAACTTTAGAAATTGCTTTTACAAAATCTTTTTTAATATCATACCCATTTATAAAAACATTCCCGGCATTCATTTTTTGTAAACCTAATATACATTTAATCGTTGTTGTTTTACCTGCTCCATTAGGTCCAATAAAAGCTAATATTTCCCCTTCATTTACTTCAAAATTTACATCTTTTAATATTTCTTTTTTACCTATTTTTTTACTTAAATGTTCAACTTTTAAAATACTCATAATTATTCCTCTCTAATTTATGAAAGTGGTACTATAAATATATCATAATTAACTTTTTTTAACAAGGTTATTATAAGAAAAAAGGACTATTTTGTATAGCCACATTCTTCACAGATAACTTTTTTATTTTTAACCACCAATAAATTTTGACAATTAGGACATACTTCACCCGTTGGTAAATACCATGTTGCATAATTACATTTAGGATAATTACTACAACCATAAAAGACTTTGCCTTTTTTGGTTTTTCTCTCTACTATATCATGACCACATTTAGGACATTTACCAAAAGTTTTATTTTCTTTTTCTTCTTTTTTAATATATTTACAAGTAGGATAATTACTACATGCGACGAATTCCCCAAATTTACCAGATCTTACAACTAAATCACTTCCACATACCGGACATACTTCCCCTGTTTTCTCTGGTTCTTTTTTAGCCATATTTTTAAAAGCTTCTTCCACCAGAGGCGCAAATTCTTGATAAAATTTTTTTAAAACTTCTACATTATCTTTCTTTTCATCCGCGATCTCATCAAGTTCAGTTTCCATATTAGCGGTATATTCCACATTAACTATCTTACTAAAAAATTCTTGTAATTTATCCGTTGTTTCAATTCCTATTTCGGTAGGAATAAATTTTTTATCTTCTAATTTTACATAACCTCGATCTTTAATTGTTTTCATAATAGTTGCATAAGTACTAGGTCTACCTATTCCTAAAGCTTCCATTTCTTTAATTAAACTAGATTCAGTATATCTAGAAGCTGGTTTTGTAAAATGTTGATATTTATTTATTGCATCCGCAACAATTACATCACTTTGATAATTTTTAAAATCTGGTAAGATAACATCTTCATTATCTTCAAAATCATGATAAACTTTTAAATAACCATCAAATTTTAAAACACTACCCGTTGCTTTAAATAAATATCCATTATTATCTAAATCCACAGTTGTTGCTAAAACTTTTGCGTTACTCATTAAATAAGCGAGTGATCTAATATATATTAAGTTATATAATTTATATTCATCACTACTTAAATAAGGTTTTAAATCTTCTGGTGTTCTTAAAATACTTGTAGGTCTTATAGCTTCATGAGCATCTTGAGCTAATTTTGGTTCTTTACTAGATTTAACAGAACCAACATATTCTGCTCCATATTTACCTTTAATATAATTTTTAGTTTCATTTACAAAAACATCACTAAATCTTGTTGAATCAGTACGCATATAAGTAATTAAACCAACCGTTTCTTTTCCAATATTCATACCTTCATATAATTTTTGTGCAATTTGCATAGTTTTACTAGATGAAAAATTTAATCTATTCGCCGCCATCTGTTGTAAAGTTGAAGTTCGAAAAGGATCTTTAGGCTTTTTAGCTTTTTCCGTTTCATCTACATTTAGAATCTTAAATGATTTATTTAATTTAGCTAATATTTCATTAGCTTCTACTTCATTTTTTATTGTAACTTTTTTATTATGATATTTTTCTAATTCCGCCTTAAAGTCTTTAAAATCTGCTTCAATTGTCCAATATTCTTGAGGAACAAAAGCTTCTATTTCTCTTTCTCTATCAACAACTAATTTTAAAGCCACACTTTGAACTCTACCAGCACTTTTACCTCCAGTTTTTCTTTGCATTAATTTACTTAAACGAAATCCAATAATTCTATCTAACATTCGTCTTGTTTCTTGTGACTTAACTAAATCCATATCAATCTTACGAGGATTATTAATCGCTGATATAACTACATCTTTCGTAATTTCATTAAAAACTACTCTTTCATAATTATCATCTTTTAAATTTAGTTCATCGTATAAATGCCAAGATATAGCTTCTCCTTCTCTATCAGGATCGGTTGCAAGTATTACTTTATCACTTTCTTTAGCCAATTTCTTTAAAGCCGCAATATCTTTATTTTTCCCTTTTATAGCTACATAATTAGGTTTAAAATCATTTTCAATATCTATTCCTAATCCATATTTACCTGTTGTAGCTAAATCACGAATATGTCCTTTACTAGATACTACTTTATAATTACTACCTAGATATTTTTCAATTGTTTTACTTTTTGCAGGTGATTCTACAATCACTAAGTTATTCATAAATCCTCCTTTTTTTATGAAGTGGTATAATTATCAATCTTCTTTTTCAAATAATTAAAATAATTATTCTTAATTGCTAAACTACTCATCTTTAATTTTAAACTAATTTTTTCGTTTATAGCAAGTATTTCTTCATCATTATATGTTTTTTCTGTATAATATTTGACATTATTAGAACTAGAATCATAAAAAGCTATATCATTTTTCCAAGAACCATCTGCGAATATAACCATTCCTTCATAGTCATCAGAAAGAATATCTGTACCCATATAAATTCTTGAATCATAATCTAAATTAAATAAATTAGCAACTGTAGGTGTAATATTAATATAGCTAGTATAATCATCAAATACTTTAGGAGTTAATTTACTATTATATATAATAAATGGTACTTGTTCAGCATTATTATCAATATTTATTTCATAGCCATAAGCTTTACTTAAATCTTTACTATTTAAACCATATGGATAATGATCAGCATATAAAATAATCACAGTATCATCTAAAATATCTCTTTCTTCCAAACCCTCTAATAATACCCCAATTGCTTCATCCACAACTTTTAATTTAGACATATATCTTCTTACATCTTTACTATATTCAGTAGGCATCATATCATAATATAAATCATTATAAATACTTGAGCTAGAATATGGCATATGTGATGTTACGGTAGTTATCCATGACATAAATGGCACACTAGTATCTCGATCATCTAAAGTTTTTAAATAAAATTTCATCATCTCGGCATCACTAGCCCAATCCCCATAACTATGACCATACTTTATATGCATATCTTGAACTTTATAAAATTTAGAACTTCCCATATTTTTATGAATAGTTGTCCGATAGTAATAAGCATCAAAATGATCATGAAAACTATTAGTTAAATATCCCTTATTATTAAATAAATTAAAGATACTTTCAAAATAAGTATTATTTTTATAAACATTCGCCGTACAATTATTATAAATTGTATATAAACTAGTCATTCCACTTAATTCATTATTTCCTGTTGAACATGAATTTCTTGGTGAATAATAATTCTTCCAAGTCCATCCTTCATTATATAATTTACTTAAATTAGGATATAAATCAGGATTATTAATTAAATTACTTCCTGATTCTAACATAATTAAAATTAAATTTTTACCTTCAAAATAACCTGTAAAATCATTAGTAAAACTAGTATTATTACTAATAAAATATTTATTTAAAGTATTATAATTTTTATTTGTTTCTTTATCAATTAAATCTTTCCAAAACTCATTATCTATTAATATATGTTCTGTTTCTTCTAAACTAATATCATCTTTTATTTCATCAGGATTATAACTTACTTTCATATCTATTTCTTTTCCCGGTAATAAAAATTCTTTTATATCTAAAATACCAAAACCCATAATACCAAAGTTTTTAACCACTAAACTAGGATTAGTTGGTTTAATAAATAAATCATAACTTGTTAAAGCTTGTCTTTTATCTTGCATAAAATTTAATTTTAAAGAACCATAATAAATAAATATTAATGAACTAAGAACAATTAATTGTATAAATTTAAAACTAAGATATTTTAAAGTAACTTTTTTTCTTGGTAAAGAAACTATTATTTTTCTATCTATAAATATATAATATAAAATTAAAATAATAAAAGGAATTAATATTAAATAAAAAATTGGTCTAAAACTACAAACAAAATCCCAAATATAGGAAGTTACAGCCTCAGCTTGACTAGATGTACTAACAGAAGCATAAACTCCTAAATAATTCTTAAAGCCTAATTCGGCTAAACTATAAATAGATAATATTAAAACTAAAATAATATTTAGAATTTTATTTATAGTATTATTCATAAAATTACTTAAAAATCCCAAAGTAAAAGCCACAATATTTATTCCTATAAATATTCTTAAACTATCATAAGTAAAAAAATCTAACTTACTTATTAATCGAAAAATAATTTCAATACTCAAAAAAATAAATAATAAAATAATATAATTATGAACAAATTTATTTTGCCATATTCTCTTTATCTTCTGCATTTTTACCCTCCAAAACATCCTTAACTGGCTTATAACTTAAGCGATACTCCTCTATAATACCATACTTTACTAAATTTTGTAAATGCTCTTTTGTTGGATAGCCTTTATGTTTTTTAAAATTATATTCTGGATACTTTTTATCTAATTCTAACATTATATTATCTCTAGTAACTTTAGCAATAACACTAGCCGCGGCAATAGATAAAGATTTAGCATCCCCATGAATAATTGGTAAATGAGGCATAGTTAAATTAGGTAATTTCATCGCATCAGTTAAAACATATTCTGGTTTAACATTTAAATTATTAAGAGCTATATACATAGCTTTTCGACTAGCTTCTAAAATATTTATTTCATCTATTTCTTTAGCACTAACAATCCCTATGCCAATACTAATAGCTTCTTTATTTAAAATTTGATAAAATTTTTCTCTTTGTTTGGCTGTTAATTGCTTAGAATCATTTAAACCTTCTAAATGATAATCCTTAGGCAAAATAACCGCACTAGCAACAACCGGTCCCGCTAAAGGGCCTCTTCCAGCTTCATCAACCCCTGCAATTAAAGTAATATTTTTAGCATATAACTCTTTTTCATAAGTTAATAAATCAGAATTCATTATCAAATGATACTCCTTTAACATACCCATCTTTTATATCATTAATAAGACGATTACTTACTCGTTCAAAGTCAACTTCATTACCCCTCATTGCTCCTATATTTTTAGCAATAAGGCCATACCATTCTTCATAATTAATATCCATATTAGTTGGCATAAGTCCATATCTTGCTTGTAAAATACTAGGATAATATCTATTTAATTTATTTAAGATATGACATCCTACTTCATTAACATCTAATATTTCGGTTTTAATAGCACTAAATGCCGCTAGATTACAAGCAACTTCTTTATCTTCTATTTTGGGCCATAAAATTCCTGGTGTATCTAATAATAAAATATTATGACTAGTTTTAAGCCAAGTAAGATTTTTAGTTATTCCGGGTTTATTTCCAGTAGATACCACATTTTTACCTACTAACCGATTAATAAGTGTAGACTTCCCAACATTAGGAATTCCCACAACTAAAACTTGAGCAACTTTTTCTTTTAAACCTTTCTCTAATCTTTTTTGTTGAATTTCCATCATCATTTCATGAGTTAAATCAATAATTCTTTTAATATCTTCATTATTATTTAAATCAACCGCAATAACTTTAGTACCTAAATTTTGATAATATAATATCCATTTTTCAACTAAAATAGGATCCGCTAAATCTTTTTTTGTCATTATTAAAATTTTAGGCTTATTCCCAATTATATCATAGATATTTTTAATTTTAGAACTTCTTGGAATTCTAGCATCTACTAACTCATAAACTAAATCAATATTTTTATATTCTTTAAGCATCATTTTTTTGGCTTTTTCCATATGTCCTGGATACCAATTAATATTTGTATTATATTCTTTATTCATTTTTATCACTACTTTCTTTATTTTCTAATTTTATTTCTTTTTCAAATTCTTTTTAATTTTTCTAAGTTCATCTAATTCAATTTTACTTATGCCAATATTGATACCATTTAGAATCATCATATTATTTTCCATTTAAATCACTGCTTTCTTTAAGATATTTATTATAAAATTCATCCATCGAAGATATATATTTTTGATCTTGAATTACCCTA
>CANROL010000023.1 GCA_947632255.1 uncultured Bacilli bacterium | reverse complement strand
TCTGAACTTCCTCATGCGATGTTAAAACATTTTAGAGATGCAAGTTATACCTTATTAAAAGGTATTAAAAAAGTTACTGGAGAATGTTCAATTTATTATTGCTCCGAGAACATTTTACATGCCAAAAATTTAGTTGGTGTGGATAACTTAGTTGAATATTTCAAAAACAAGAAACAAAATATCCTAAAAATAGCACAATAATTAGGTCATTATTGTGCTATTTTTTATATTTTCTAATTTTTTTATCAAATTCTTTTATATTATTTTATATTTATTAAATTTTTACTTATGAATAGATTATATTTTTATATTTGTCGGACAGTCTCCCCCCCAGACGTATGTTTGCTCATTTTATATCTCTCCTATTCTTTTGTAGTTTTTTATTCTTCTACTTATTTTCTAATTTAATAATATCATTTTTCTACATCTATTTCAAGTATTATTTTTTATCAAAATAATTTAATCCTATTGCATCTCTTACTTCTTTTAAAGTATTTTGAGCAACTAATCTAGCTTTTTTACTTCCATCTTCTAATATTTTATAAACTAAATCTAAATTATCTTCATAATATTTTCTTTTTTCTCTAATAGGTTCTAATATATCTTCTAAAACATTAATTAAGAATTTTTTTATTTTAACATCCCCTAAACCCCCTCTTTTATAGTGGGCTTTTAATTCATCTAAATTCTTATATTCCGGTAAATATTTTTGAAAATGTTTGTCTTCGGCAAAAGCTTCTAAATAAGTAAAAACTGGATTATTTTCAACATTTCCTGGATCTTCTACTTTAATATGATTAGGATCAGTATACATACTCATAACTTTTTTAGAAACTTCTTCTTTAGTATCAGATAAATATATACAATTACCTAAAGATTTACTCATTTTAGCTTTACCATCTATACCTGGTAATCTAGAACATACTTTATTATCACTTAACATAGCCTTAGGTTCTACTAAAATATCCCCATATATTGCATTAAAAGTATGAACTATTTCTTTACATTGTTCTATTAAAGGAAGTTGATCATCCCCAACGGGAACCACATTAGCTTTAAAAGCTGTAATATCCGCCGCTTGACTAACAGGATAAGTTAAAAAACCAACTGGTACTGATTCTTCAAAACCTCTTTCTTTTATTTCTGTTTTAATCGTGGGATTTCTTTTTAATCTAGATAAACTAACTAAATTTAAATAATGACTTGTTAGTTCCGTAAGTTCTGGAACTTGTGATTGCACAAATATTGTTGATTTATCTGGATCTATTCCTACTGATAAATAATCTAATGTTACTTCAATTAAACTTTCTCTTATTTTTTTAGGATTTCTTGCATTATCAGTTAAAGCTTGTAAATCTGCAATTAAAATATATATATCATATTCCCCAGTATTTTGTAATTTAACTCTATTTCTTAAACTACCAGCATAATGACCTATATGTAATCTACCTGTAGGTCTATCACCTGTTAATATAACTTTTTTCATAATCCACCTCAATTTATATAAATATCATAACACTAAATAGATAAATTAGCTAGTTAAAACAATATGTATTGTGCATTTAGCACGATTTTCATTGTGCATTTAGCACAACTTTTATTGTGCAATTAACACAATACTTTTAACCATTTTTTACTCCACATAATTATCTATAGTTTTTAAATCTGTATCATCACCACTCATTAAAGAAAACAAATAATCACCCACTAACATATCCATATTTTTAGCATCTAATAATAATTTATCAATAGATTTATCTTTAATTTTTTTAAATATAGCAACACCTTTATTATTTGGCAAACCTATATAAATATTTGAAGGATTCATATAATTTATTAAATAAGGTGAATGACTAGTTATAATTATTTTTGTATTTTTAGCAAAACTATTTAAAGTTGCTAAATATCTTTGTAAAATTTTAGGATTTAAAGAATTTTCTGGTTCTTCTATGGCAATTAAAGAATAATGATTAATTTGAGCTAACACTAAAGTAGTAAGAATAAGAAGTACTCTTCTTACTCCATCAGACATATTTGATATTTCTACTGGTTCATTTAAATTTTCTTCTAAAACATATAATTGATATATATTATTCGCTGTAACAAATTGTTCATTATTAATACCTAAAGCTAAAATTTCTTTATTAACACCAAATTCTACAACTTTAATATCTTTTATAAAAGAAAAAATATCTTTTAAAGTATTAACAATCAAATCATATTTATCAGGATAATCTTTTTTTATTTTAAATAATATTCTAGGTACATTAGTAGTTTCATTTAAATTATAATCAGAATAATTTCTTTGTAAAAACATTTGAATATTATATTCTTCATTAGTATTAAAATGACTATCTACATAGACATTAATATTATTTATATCTTTAATTAAATCTAAAAAATATAAATTATCATAAGCACTTAATTTATTTATTAATAATTCATTATTTTCAATTTTCATTTTTTTAGTACATGAACTACTAACTGATGATTTATAAAAACCACTCTTTTTATCTCTTTTTATAAAATAAGTGTATTTTTGCGAATCATTTTCTTTTACTTTTAAATATTCTGTAATTATCTCGGGACCATCTATATTATTTTCCCAAGCAAAAGAATAACCATAAATAGCACTAGTAAAACCATGGATATTTAATAATTCCATTTCAAAACTAAAATTATTTAAATATAATTCTTTATTTATAGGTTTATAGGCATCATCTTTCATCATATTAGTTTTATAATTAGGTATGGCATGAATAAAATTAATACCAAAGATTATTCCATTTAAAAAATTTGATTTACCATAACTATTTATAGATAATAAGCTAGTAATACTTTCCGTATTAATACTTACATTAGCAATATTTCTAAAACCATCTAATTTAATATATTTTATATTCATACGAAACCCTCCAAAATAAAATATTTTCATTTTTATTATACCCCTTTAAAAAAAATAATCAATAATTTTTTTATTATTTTCTTAATTATATGCTTAAAATTACTATTTTTTATAAAAATAATCAATATTTTATTAATTATTTTTCAAATTAATATCTTTACATTTATTTACTATTTCTTTAATAAAAGTATAATAATTATTATTAAAAATATATTATAATAATAATAGGTGAGGTTATGAATAAGAGTTTTAAAATAATAGTAATAACTTTATGTATTTTAATATTATGTATTTCAATAATATTAGGTATAATTTTATTTAAACCGAAAGAAAAAGAGGTTATACCTAATAAATATAACGCTAATGCTACAAAAGTTATGGATGAATTAAACATTAAAGATAAAATAAATAAATTAGATTATTCTAAAACATTAGAAGTAATATTAGAAAATAATTTATATCAAGATAAATATTTAGATAAGTACATTAAAATAGATTATATTGAATTCCCTAATTTTATTAATTATGTAAATGATCTTTTAAATAAAAATTATAATAGTGAAGAAATAAATTATTTATTTAAGTATTATTTAGATAATATAAACATATTCTTAAATATGGATTATATAGATATTTTACAATTTAAAGATATAACTAATTTTGATTTAAATAAATTAGATAGATATTTAAATTATCAAAAAGCCAATAATTATGATATGAAAACAGTTGTTACTTATGTTAATATAGGTTTAGATTTAGAAGGATATTCTAAATATGTCGAATATACCGAAGAGGAAGCTAAAAATTTAAGTATATTAGTTAATAAATATCATAAACTACCTGATGATTATGAACCTGATGATTTAGTAAGTTTAAGTTATAATGTAAATTATAAATTACGAAAAGAAGCTGCCGATGCATTTGAAAAATTAACCAGTGCCGGTATTCTTGATAATATTTATTTCTATCCTTTTAGTCCTTATCGTTCTTTTAGTACCCAAAATACTTTATATAATATGTATAAAAATCGAGATGGTGAAGCTAAAGCAGATACTTATTCAGCTCGACCAGGATTTTCAGAACATCAATTAGGTTTAGCTGTTGATGTTAGAAGCTCAACTTTAAATGATAATTTAACTCCTGAAGATTATGAATGGATGCTCAATAACTCTTATAAATATGGCTTTATTGTTCGCTATCCTAAAGGGAAACAACATATAACCCAATTTATGGAAGAACCATGGCATATTAGATATTTAGGCGTTGATTTAGCCACTAAAGTACATGATTCTGGTTTAACTTATGATGAATACTATGATTTATATTTAGAAACTCATTAATTAGTTTTTTTTAAATATTCTACCAATTTATATACTTCAGTATTAGGATTAGCATTTATATTTCCAATTATATTATTATTTGCAATTTGAT
This sequence comes from uncultured Bacilli bacterium, assembly GCA_947632255.1. Lineage (GTDB taxonomy): Bacteria > Bacillota_I > Bacilli_A > RF39 > UBA660 > Caccenecus. Next base: position 6,795 of record CANROL010000023.1, on the reverse strand, counting down.
ACTTTTCTAATTTTTTAGCATTTAAAATTGCCTCATTAGTTTTAAGAACTATTTTATTATAAATATCAATATTTTTTTCATAATTAATATATTTTCGTAAATTTTTTATCACTTGCATATTACTCATATAAGCAGTTGAATACGTAAAATGTAATAAAAACCATAACTCAAAACAAGGTGTTGATGTAATTACTTCTATATTATTTTTTTTAGCTAAATCTAAAGCTTCATTGATTATTTTGCTCTTAGTTATTTTATCATCAATATCAAACACACAAAAAGCTTTATCACCAGCTTGTAAATTTAAATCCATATTTTTAATTTCATTAATTAAATGTTTAACCAAATTTAAGGGATCAGTTTCATTTCCTTTAGCATAATTTATTCGATAATTAACATTTCTTTTATCAAAATTATTAAAATATAACTTTTCAGTTTTATTATTACCTTCTACTGCAATTAAAATTTGCTTTTTAACTATTCTTTCTTTTCTTTTACTAAAATTACTAATTATTCTTTTTCCCATAAATTATAATCATTTTTGATAAAAGGAACAGCACCATATCTACCTAATAAATATCCTTTTTCAAAATTACTTTCTTTTCTTATTTTAAAATCACTTAATGAATATAAATCACTAATTCCATTTTCATTATTTTTTTCAGTAAACCATATTTGATCTTTTCGTAAATTATTTAAATTTAATAAATTAGTATCATGAGTATTAAATATTAACTGTGAACCATTTATATTTTTATCTTTATTATTAAATAAACTAACTATATATTCTACTAAATATGGATGCATACTTCTATCTAATTCATCAACTAATAATACTTTTTCTTTATTTAGTACATCACTAATAAATGGAATAAATAAAAATATTATTTGTGTACCCATTGATTCCTTATCTAAAGAAATATATACATCACTTCCCCTATGTTTGATTAAAACTTGATAAAAATTAACTTTATCAACTTTAGACTCATCAATAACCATTAAATCTGGTATATCCAATTTAACTATTTTATAATCTATAATATTAAAATCAGCTTCTTTTAAAAAATCCAAAGCTATTTCTTTTAATTCTTTTTTATCAACATATTCTTTTAAAGCAATATCTTTTAATTCTAAAATATTATTAACAATAATTAAATCTTTAGTTAAAAAATTATAAGCATTTTTAGTTTTTTCATAATTCCAAGTAGTCGCCGTCGCTAAAAAGAATTTATTTGGAGTATTTTTATTAGCAATATCTTTTAAAATTTTTTCATCTTTTTGTGAAAAAGAATATTCATTTATATTAGTTCGATCAAATATTTTAGTTTCTCTTCCATTAGGATAATAATATAAATATTCTTCATAAATTTTATCTGTATCAGCTTTAAAACCATAAACATATCTAATATTATGAGTAATAAATTTAATTTCAAATTCGCTAGGCTTATTAATTGATGAATTAAAAGCAAATGGATTAATTAAAATTTTAGAATTAATATCTCTAATATTAGAATATTGTAAGTTACGAACAACCAAATATAATACTTTAAATAAATTGGATTTCCCTGAAGCATTAGCTCCATATATCGCGGCACTTTTAAGTATCTTTTTATTATCTAAACAAATATAATTATCATCTAAACCTTTATTAGTATTTGCTAACATACTAAAAGTAACTTTATTACAAAAAGAAAAAAAATTACATATACTAAACTCTAAAATCATTTAAAATCCTTCTTTCAACAATATTATATCCATTTTATTAATTAAAATCAAGATTTTTCATATTTTAATTTCAATATTTGCAATTTTTATACGTTTTTTCAAAATAAAATATTTTTATATATATAATAAACAAAAATTAATATACTCGTTAAACTTTACTTCACCAAAATAGTCAATACCCCAGAATAAACTTGTATTTAAAACATAAATATAATTATGATAATTAAATGTTTTTAATTGAAATTTTAAAATATTTTTTTGATTAAATTCATTTAAATAAACATCGTAATTAACATCATTAATATTAAACAAAATAGATAACTTATCTAAATTTTGTTTTATTATATTTTTTAAAATCTTTATCTGGTATCTTTTTAAAATGTTTAAATGATTCAATCATTGGATAATTAATATATAATTTACCATGCTCTGTTTCATTATCAAAAAATCAACCATTTTTCTTATTTTTAAACTTTATTAAATTACAAAACTTTCTTTCTGTTTCAGGTCCTTCACAAATAAATAATATCTTATCCATTAATTAGTAAAATTCCCTTCTCGATATAATTTTTCTATATTATGAGCTTCTCTTAATTCTTTATCTGTACAAAAAGCTAATGAATTAATATTTTTAGGTGTTAGAATAAACGTACAATCTGGTCTAGTTAATTTATTAGACATTAAATATGTATTATGACTAGTTAATATAGATTGAAAAGATGTTTTTAAATTAAGTCTTTTAACAATTTTAAAAGCAAGTTCAAAATGATAAGTTGCATCAAATTCATCAATGAATAAAAATTCAACTTTATCAAAATATATTTCCCAACAATAATATAACCACAAAGCTTTAGTTCCAGATGATATAATACTATCAAAAGAAGTAATTTTATTACCTTTTTTAACTCCTAATATTTTCCCATTAGGAACTTCTATTTCAATTAAATTATAATGTAATTCATTTTCTTCCAAAAATTTAGCAAAATCCTTTGTTTTTCCATTATCGATAATTATATTATCTAAAGTGTTAGAATTGTTTCTTAAACCAATAAAACCATTAAAATCTACACTTCTAAACCATAACATAGAATTAACAAAATCCATCATCTTATTTAATGCAATATTTTTAGTAAATATAGTATTATTACAAACATATTTTACGATCGATAAATCATCATCATTATATTTCCAATTTAAAGTTTTTGCTTCTTCTATATCAATTAATTTATTTTTAGGATTAGAAAAATCATATTCAATAATTTTTTTGTCATTATATATTACTTCTTCATACAAAATCTTATATAAATTTTCTTTACGATATTTATATATTATACGATCATTATCAAATTTAAACTCATAATAAAATTCAGCATATTTATGATTACTATCCATGTTTAAATAATTAGAAGATACAATTGGTTCCATATTTTTATTCTTATCTGTCAAATGAAAATTAATATCAAATAATGCTAAACCAATATTAGTCTTTCCAGATCCATTTTTACCATATATAATTGCTTTATTAATTATATTATCTTTAATTAAATTATTATTAAATTGATATTCTTTGTGCTTTTCAAAATCTAATACTATTTCATTATCAAATCCTTTATAGCCACTTACTTTGAATTTACAAAGCATAAGATCACCCTCTACAAAACATTATATCTTTTCTTCCTAATTAAGTCAATAGTTATCGTAATTTTTTTACGACACTATAATAATATGTTTTATAGCTAATGATTATGTTAAAAAAACTTGCCTAAAAGCAAGTTTATCGAATCATATCATTAGGTAAAGCATTTGGTCTATTAACTTCTTGAGTTTGATTAAGACCTAACTGAGTCATAGCTCGATTTAAAGCTTCTGATCTCTGTTCTTTTGAAACCAAATCATTATTAGCAATCATTAATAAACCAGAAACCATCAATAAATTATCAAGTTTATTATCAATACTAGCTAATTTATTATAAATTAAACCTAGATTATCATTAGATAAATCATTCATAGTACAATTCCTCCTATTTTAATTATAAATAAACAATTATATATTGCCAAGAATAATTATAAATTTTGACAATAATTTGACAAGATATCACTATTCATCCTCTAAAAAATATTTCGCTAACTTTTCATAATTATCTTGACTATTTAAACAAGTATCTATTAAATAACCTTTTTCATTATTAGTTTGATATTCTCTAATTCCCCTTATATAAAAATCTTTATTTCTTTCTTCAATGTAAAATGGCATTATATCATTATATAAGCATTCTCTAAACATTATCATTCTACCAATACGACCATTTCCATCTTGAAAAGGATGAATACGTTCAAATCTAACATGAAATTCGATAATATCTAAAAGACTTTTTTTAGGAATATTATCATACCAATCAAGCAAATTTTTCATGTCTTTATTAACATTCTTTGGAAGAGAAGTTGTAATATTCCCTACAAAATTCTTCTTACTTTTATATTCACCAACATTGAACCAACTTTTTTCATCATCACTTAATGTTCCATCTTTTAAGATAAAATGAAATTTTTTTATCATATCTTCATTAAGCTTATCATCAATTGTCTCAAGCATATATTTAAACAAAGTAAAATGATTTTTAGTTTCTGTTGCATCTTTTAAAACTATAACTTTATCACCACTTGTTAAAATAGTTCCTGTATCATATATACTAGCTGTTTCATCTGGTGTTATAGTAGAACCTTCAATAAAATTATTATTATAAGCAAAATCAATTTGTGTTTTATGATATAAATTCCCTGATAAATTCATATTTTTTTGCTCAATTAAAGCCTTTTTAATTTTATTAACATCCATTTTAACCTCCAAATTTTCTAAAAAAAACTATCCCTTACAGATAGTTTATTATTAAACAAGTTCTAATTTAACTTGTAAAGCATCATCGCCAACACGTTCTTTTAATTTAGTTATTCTTGTATAACCACCATTACGTGTTTCATATTTTTTAGCAAGTTCATCAAATACTTTACCAACAACTTCATTATCATTATAAAGGAATGCTAAAGCTTTTCTTCTTGCTACTAAAGTACCTTTTTTACCATAAGTAATCATTTTATCAACAAATTTTCTTACTTCTTTAGCTCTAGCTTCAGTTGTAATAACATATCCATTCATGATTACATCTCTAGTAATATTAGCTAAAATGCTTCTTCTTTTTCTAGATTCTCTTCCTAATTTTCTATATAACATAATGCATCCTCCTACTCACGGAATTTAAGTCCCATATCGGCGACTTTATCAAGAACTTCTTTAAGTGATTTCTTACCTAAATTACGTATTTTTGTAACTTCAACTTCTCTTTTAGAAATAAGATCTTGAACAGTATGAACACCTGCTCTTTTAAGACAGTTATAAGCTCTTACAGAAAATTCAATTTCTTCAATTGGAGTTTCAAGAGTTTTAGTAATAGTATCAACTTTCTTTTCTTGCATTAAACCGGTAACATCACTAATACCATTTAAATCAGAAATAATATTAAAATGTTCAATTAAAATTCTTGCGGCTAAAGCCATAGCTTCTTCTGGAGTCATACTACCATCAGTATTAATTTCCATTGTTAACTTATCAAAGTTTTCATTTTGACCAACCCGTGTTGATTCAACTTCATATTTAACAAGTTCAATTGGTGAATAATTTGAATCTATCGCAATTACTCCCACTTTATTTTCCGCGAATAATTTTTTATTTTCCCGTGCATCAACATAGCCTTTACCATTAAATACAGTAACTTCCATGTCAATTTTTCCACCTTCGGCTAAGTTACAAATAACTAAATCTGGATTAATAATTTCAACATCAGCATTTGCTTCAAAATCACCAGCAGTAACTGGGCCTTCAGTATCTTTAAATAATCTTAATGTTTTAACTTCTTCAGTATGGTTTTTAACAACCACATTTTTAAGAGCAAGGACAATACTTGTTACATCCTCAACAACTCCATCTATTTTTTGAAATTCGTGTAATACACCTTCAATTTTAACAGATGTAATTGCGCTTCCAGGTAAACTAGATAGCATTACTCTTCTAAGTGCATTTCCAATAGTTGTTCCAAAACCTCTTTCAAGGGGTTCTAATTCAAATTTTCCATAATGTGAACTTTCTTGATATTCACTAATACGATATTCTGGTTTTTCAAAACTAATCATATATTCTAACCCTTTCTTTAATCTTATTTTCTTGGACGTTTTGGTGGACGACAACCATTATGAGGAACTGGTGTTTCATCAGTTATAGAAACAATTTCTAAACCAGCAGATTGTAAAGATCTTATCGCCGTTTCTCTACCAGCACCTAAACCATTAACAACAACATCAACTTTTTTAACACCTTGTTCCATGGCTGCTTGTGCCGCAGCTTCAGCACTCATCCCAGCTGCAAAAGGAGTTTTCTTTTTACTACCTTTATAACCAATAGTACCACTTGATGCCCATGAAATTACACTTCCATCTTTTTCTGTAATAGTAACAATTGTATTATTGTATGTCGCATGAATATGAGCAACAGCTTCAGGAACATTCTTTTTAACTTTTCTTTTTCTTCTATTATAAGCCATAATTTACCTCCTATTTAGTCGCTTTCTTCTTATTAGCTACTACTTTACCTCTACCCTTACGAGTATGAGCATTGCGGTTAGTTCTTTGACCACGAACTGGTAAACCTTTTTTATGCCTTACACCTTGGTAGCAGCCAATTTCCATTTTATTTTTAATATTCATTTGGACAACTCTACGTAAATCCCCTTCAACAACGTGATTATCTACTTCTTTTCTTAATTTTGTAATTTCTTCATCTGTTAAATCTTTAACTTTTTTAGCTGGGTCAACACCTGCAGCTTCACAAATCGTTTTTCCTAAATTATTACCAATACCATATATTGCTGTAAGTCCAACAAATATTTGTTTTTCACCTGGTAATTCAATATTTTTAATACGTGCCATAATTACCTCCTTTTATTAGCCTTGGGTTTGTTTGTGTTTAGGATTATCACAAATAACCATAACTTTACCTTTTCTTCTAATTATTTTGCACTT
>CANROL010000022.1 GCA_947632255.1 uncultured Bacilli bacterium | reverse complement strand
TATCAAACTAATCGTCCTGAAAATGAATGGCCACTTGCTAGAACTGTTTATAAAAAATTATATTTAAATGCTAGTACTCATAAATTAGGTGATGCGCCAGTAAAAAATGCCAGCAGTGTTAGTTATGATGGGGAAAAAGGTTTAACTACTTTTGAATATACATTTCGTAAAGATACTGAACTTACTGGTTATATGAAACTTAGAATGTATGTTGAAGCTAAAGGTCATGATGACATGGATTTATTTATAACTATTAAGAAATTATCAACAAAAGGTGAAGAATTACCAGTAACTATTTTTGGTTCAGAACGTCACCCAGGCGCATGGGGTAAACTTCGGGTATCTGCTAGACATTTAGATGAAGAAAAATCAACAGAATATCAACCAGTTCATACTCATGATCGTACTGAAAAATTAAAACCTGGTGAAATAGTTCCCGTAGATATTGAAATTTGGCCAATTTCTCGTATTTGGCACAAAGGTCAAAAATTACAATTACAAATCGCGGGTAGATATATTCGTGATGAATGGTTTGAACCTCTTGTTTGGTTCCCAGATAACAAAGGTGAACATGTTATTCACACTGGTGGCAAATATGAATCTTATTTATTAGTACCAGTTATCCCTCCAAGATATGAAGATGGCGACTATATTTATAGATAGGAGTAAAAGATGGATTTAATAGAAACTGTTAAAGCTAAAGCAAAGGCTAATCCTGGTCGGGTAGCCTTTCCTGAAGCTAACGATGCCAAAATGCTTCTAGCCATAGATGAAGTCTCTAGAGGAAAATATTGTGATGTCGTTATTGTTGGCCATGTAGAGGAAGTTAAATCTTTATGTAAAGAAAATAAAATAAATGATTCTAAATGGGAATATATTGATGCCAATGATGAAGCATATAAAGAAAAAATATTACAAGAATATTTAAAATTGCCTAATTTAGTTTATGGTGAAAAATCTTTAAGAAGAAGAATGAATGATCCTTTATATTTAGCTTTTATGATGGAAGCTATAGATGAAGTTGATGTAACTTTTGCGGGGATTACTAGTGCCACCGGGGATATTATTTTAGCTGCTCAAACCATAGTTGGTTTAAATAATGAATTAGAAGTAGCATCATCAGTTGGTATTGCTAAACTTCCTAATTATACTTTTGCAGACGGTGGTAATTTAATTGCCGTTGGAGATTGTGCCGTATGTCCTAATCCTAGTGCTTCTGAACTTGCTAGTATTGCTATAAATACCTGTGATACGATAAAATCAGTAACAGGTTGGGAACCAAGATGTGCTCTTTTATCTTATTCTACTGATGGCTCTGGCAGTGGGGAATTAGTAGAAAAAGTAAAAACAGCTGTTAAACTTGCTCAAGAAAGAAGACCAGACTTAAAAATTGATGGCGAATTTCAATTAGATGCAGCGATAGTTCCCGAAATTGCCTTAAAAAAAGTAAAAAGAGAAAGTCCTGTTGCGGGCCATGCCAATATTTTAATATTTCCAGATTTAAACGCTGGGAATATAGGTGTTAAATTAATTCAACAATTTGGTTCTGCAGATGCCTATGGTCCATTATTACAAGGATTTAAAAAAATATGTAGTGATTGTTCAAGAAGTGCTCCTATATCTGAATTAGTTGGTAATATTTTATTTTCAATTGTTAGAGCGGGTGATTTAAAAAATGGTCAAAAGTAAATTTCGTATTTTATCCATAAATCCCGGTTCAACCAGTACAAAAATTGGTTTATATGATAATGATGAATGTATTTTTAAAGTTAATATTGAACATGATCAAGATGTTTTAAAAGAATTTAAAGAAATATCTGATCAAAGAGAATTTCGCCTTAATAATGTTTTAGAAACTTTAAAACAAAATAATATTGTTATAACTTCAATAGATGCTTTTTCAGGGAGAGGTGGTTCCCTAGAATGTTGTGAAGGTGGAACCTACGAAATAAATGAATTAATGTATAATGATGCTAAATCAATGCGTATCGTAAAACATCCTTCCGCTTTAGGTATAGTTATTGCCTATGAATTAGCTCAAAAATATCATAAAAGATGTTTTTGTGTTAATCCTCCCGATGTTGATGAATTTATTTTAGAAGCTAGAATTACTGGTATTCCGGGTATTTATCGTGAAAGTCGAATTCATGCTTTAAATCAAAAAGAAATTGCTATAAGATATGCCAAAAAAGTTAAATGTAACTATGAAGATTTAAATTTAATAATATGTCATGCGGGTGGGGGAATTTCTGTTGCAGCCCATAGTCATGGCAAAATGATTGATTGCAATGATATCGTTAATGGTGATGGACCAATGGCTCCTAATCGCAGTGGTTTTATTCCTGCAAAACCTTTAGTTAATATGTGTTTCAGTGGTCAGTATAGTGAAGCTGAAATCAAAGCTTTAATCAATAAAAATGGGGGAATTGTAGCTCATTTAGGAACAGCCGATATTAAAGAAGTAGTTGAAATGATTAATGCTGGGAGTAAAAAAGCTAAAATTATTTATGATGCCATGATTTATCAAATTGCTAAACAAATTGGAGCTATGTATGTGGCGTTAAAATGTAATTGTAGTGCTATAATTTTAACTGGTGGTATTGCAAATGATAGTTATTATGTTAAAAAATTAAATAAATATCTTAAAAATCTTTGCAAAGTAGTAGTAATGCCTGGTGAATTTGAATTAGAAGCTCTAGCAGCAGGTGCTTTAAGAGTTTTAACTAATCAAGAACAAGTAAAAGAATATATAGGAAAACCAGTCTTTAATGGTTTAATAGGAGAATGAAATGAAAAAGAAAGATATAATTAAACAATTATTACCAGGTGTGGTTGTAGGTTTTATTTTAGGTATAATTTTAGTTTCTTTAGTAGGCGTAGATGCTAAAAACTCTATTCCTAATTATATAGGTGGAGCAATGTGTTGTTTAGTTCCAACATTTCTTAATTGTTTAATAGTTTTATTTGGAACCGCTAAAACTCTTAAAAGAAAAATATCTTTTAAAGATGTCTTACTTCGCATTTTACCTTATATGCTTATCGCTGGTGTTATAGGTTTAATCGTAGTAGCTTTAATTGTTGAAAGATTACTGGGTATAGATCCACGAACTATTTCAGTTTTTGTAACTGCAATATATGAAGCCATTTTAGGTGTAATAGTATCAACCATCTTTGCTTATCTTGCTTTAAAAAAATATGTTAAAGATGTTAAATATACCAAAAGAAAATAATAAAAATGTAAAAGTATCGACATCTTCTTATCTAAAAATAGTTAGTATAAACTATAAATTACTAACTATTTTTTCTTTACCTTATTATTAACAATATTATTTACAAACTAATCTATGGCTAATTTTAAATTATCTAAAAGATTATTAGCCCTTAAATTAAAACCTATGCTTAACATATATCTAATACTCAATAAAAAATTTATCAAATATGTGGATATAATGTATAAAAATATATACATCTACATATACTATAATTGACAAATGTTATTAAATGCGATAACATTTAGTCATGGAAGCGAATGCTTTGGGGTACGTTGTATAGCGTACGGCAAAAGATGGTTTAACCATCTTTTTCTTTTGAAAATATTTGTATACCTTTATTATTAAAATTAGATAATTCATTATTTTTTCTTTACCTTATTATTAACAATATTATTTACAAATTCATCTATGGCCAACTTTAAATTATCTAAAAAGTTTTCATCTCTTAAATTAATACCAATACTTAAACATATATCCAATATTGATTTATCATTATATTCATTTATATGATTATTTAAATAAACCATATCTTTAAAATTAACATATTTAAGAGCATAAATAGCCAGTATTGTTCCTAATATATAGCGATAATCTTTTGTAATAAATTCTTCACTTAAAATGGCTCCTAAACTATTAATATTATTTTTAATTTCTTCTTGATTATATTTATAAATATTATTTAAACAATCATATAATTGCAAACATTCATGATCAAAAGCCTTTTTAGAAATATTTATTACATATTTTTGTAAATAATTTATAGTATCATCATTAATATCACCAAAATAAATATAAGCTAGTAAAACTGTATCATATTGATAAAATCTTACACAGTCTTCTTTAATCCATTTAAAACGTTTAAAAACATCTATTTCATTATAAGGAATACCTTTATCTAATAAATATTGAACTGCATAAAGTTCAAAATAAATAGAAATAAACTCTGTTAAATAATATCTATTTAAAGTATTTTTATCACCATTAATATAATGCATAAATTCATGAATTAATAACCAAACATCTTCATAATTAAAAGCTCGATTAATATTTATAATTTTATCAGTAGGTATCCCATTTTGATAAAAAATACATGCTGATTCATTATAATTATTATTATAACTAAAATCTAACTTTCCCATTGATAATAATTTATCAAATTCTTCTAAATAATTAGGATCAATTTGTTCAATGATTTCTCTTGCTATCATAAATACATCATCATACGTTAAATGATTAGTTACTACTTCTTGTTCTATTTCTAAATTTTTAATATATTCATAAAAAGTATCATTATATATTGATATAGCTCTAATATTATTTAATAAAAATAAATTTTCTTTTTCTAAATATTTACATATTTCATTTAAATAATAGTTTAATATTTTATAAACTTTTTCCATATTCTTCACCTAAATAACATTATTTTAGCACAAATATTAGTAATATTTAAGTATTTTTATAAGTGATTATTAACTTTTTTATTAGTATGATTAACTTTAGCTATTTACATTTATATTTAAAAAGTATATAATGATTAATGACTAAAAATAGTCTAGTTTATATGAAGATATTAAATTTTATGTATACAAAAAAATTATTAAAATAAAATATTTAAGAAAGTATTTTTAATATGCCATAAATTATAAAAGGAAGGATAAATATGTTAAAATTATTTAAAAATTTTCAAAAAAAAGATATTATATATGGTTTAATTAGTATTTTACTTATAGTAGCTCAAGTTTGGTTAGATTTAAAAATGCCTGATTATATGTCAGAAATAACAAAATTAGTTCAAACTGAAGGAAGTAGGATGGCCGATATTTTAAAAAATGGAGCCTTTATGCTTTTATGTGCTTTTACAACTTTAGTATGTGCTATTATAACTGGTTATTTTATTGCTAATATTTCGGCAAGATTTTCTAAGAATGTTAGAAAAAAATTATTTAATAAAGCGATGGATTTATCAAGTGCCGAGATTAAAGAGTTTTCAACAAGTAGTTTAATTACAAGAACCACGAATGATATCACGCAAATTCAAATGTTTATTGCGATGGGCCTTCAAATGATGATTAAAGCACCTCTTACTGCTATATGGGCCGTGACTAAAATATTAAATAAAAGTTGGCAATGGAGTGCTCTTACTGCCCTTGCGGTTGTAATACTTTTATCAACTGTCGCTATTATCTTAATTATTGTTTTGCCAAGATTTAAAATTGTGCAAAAATTAATTGATAAAGTAAATAATGTAACAAGAGAAAATTTAACTGGTATTCGTGTAATTAGGGCTTTTAATGCGGAAGAGTATCAAGAAAATAAATTTGAAGAAGTTAATAATAAACTTACTAATACCCAATTGTTTAATCAAAAAGCTTTTGCTATAATGCAACCTATTATGTATTTAGTTATGTATTCTCTTACTTTAGCTATATATATTATTGGTATTTATTTAATTAAAAATAGTTTAATGGTTGATAAAATAAGTATCTTTGGGGATATGGTAGTATTTTCTTCTTATTCCATGCAAGTTATTATGTCTTTCTTAATGTTAGCTATGATTTTTATGATTTTGCCTCGAGCTAATGTATCAGCAATAAGAATAAATGAAGTACTAGAAAAAGATATTAGTATTAAAAATGGTGAGCAAAAAGAAGCTAAAGAAGTAGGAACTGTTGAATTTAAAAATGTTTATTTTAAATATCCTGATGCCGAAGAATATTTATTAGAAAATATCTCTTTTAAAGTTAATAAAGGGGAGACTGTTGCTTTTATTGGTTCCACAGGTTCAGGGAAATCAACTTTGATTAATTTAATTCCACGTTTTTATGATGCAACAGAAGGGGAAATATTAGTGGATGGTGTTAATGTTAAAGATTATGATATTACTTATTTATATAATAAATTAGGTTATGTATCGCAAAAAGCCGTAATGTTTAATGATACAGTTGCTAATAATGTTACTTATGGGGAAAATGGCAAAGAAAAAACTAAAGAATTAGTAAAAAAAGCTTTAGAAGTAGCGCAAGCAACGGAATTTGTTAGTAAAATGGATGAAAAAGAAGAATCGATGATAGCTCAAGGAGGAACTAATATTTCTGGTGGTCAAAAGCAAAGATTATCCATTGCTCGAGCAATCGCAAGAGAACCGGAAATATATATCTTTGATGATTCCTTTAGTGCCCTAGATTATAAAACTGATGCTACTCTACGTCATGAATTAAAAAAATACACTAAAGAGGCAACATGTCTAATTGTTGCCCAAAGAATTGGAACTATTATGAATGCTGATAAAATAATCGTTTTAGATGAAGGTAAATGTATTGGTGTAGGAACTCATAAAGAATTATTAAAAAAATGTTCAGTTTATCGCCAAATTGCCGAATCCCAATTATCAAAGGAGGAGTTAGAAAATGCCTAGACCACGTAATTTTGAAAAGGCTAAAGATTTTAAAGGGGCAATTAAAAGATTATTTAAAGAATTAAATAAATTTAAAGTTTTAATTTTTCTTGGTTTAATTCTTGCCGGTTTTGGTTCTATTTTAGCTATTATGGCTCCCAATAGATTAGCCGATTTAGTAAATAAAATATCTGATGGTTTAGTAGTTAACACTAAAAATATTGAACTTATTACCAATAATATTCAAGATAGTTTAAATGAAGATAATTTAAAAACTATTATTCCTCAAGTATTAAGTGTTGATTTAAGTTCTAATAATATTTCTAATATTATGATGAATAATAATATTTCTAATATAGATAAAGAAGCTTTACAAGAATTTTTACAAACTTCTAATTCTAATGATTTATTAATTAATTTAAGTAATTTACCCAAAAGTATTTTACAAGAAATATTACCTAATTCTACCTATAATAACATTTCAATAAGTACAACTGATAAAATAGCTTTATTAAAATTAATAAATAATAAAGATTATACTATACCAGATGCTTTAATTCCTATTTTATTTAAAGACTTTAAAGTAGATAATGTTAACATAACTATTTATGATCAAGCAGCGTTTATAAGTTTATTAAAAGATTTAAATAAAGATGATGTTAATATGTTGTATCAAAAAATAGATGAAATGCCTGATAATATTAAAAAAGTTATTGAACCAACTTTTGATATTGCTGGTATTAAAAAAATAGTTATTTTCTTAATTGGCTTATATTTATTATCAGCTTTATTTAATTATATTGAATCACTTTCCATGACTATTGTTTCTAATAACTTTGCTCGTAGTTTAAGAAGTCGGATATCTAAAAAAATAAATAAACTACCTTTAAAATATTTTGATAAAAATCAAACTGGGGATATTTTATCAAGAGTTACTAATGATGTTGATACTATTGCTCAAAGTATGAATCAATCATTTGCTACTTTAGTTAGTGCAATAACTTTATTTTTAGGGACAATATTTATGATGTTTAAAACTAATTTTATCATGGCTATTACCGCGATTGCCTCTAGTTTAATTGGATTTTCTTTTATGTTTAAAATTCTTGGCAAATCCCAAAAATATTTTATTGCTCGGCAAAAATATTTAGGTGATTTAAATGCTCATATTGAAGAAATATATTCTGGTTTAAATGTTGTTAAAGTTTACAATGGTAAAAACGACGCTAATGAAAAATTTGATGTTTTAAATGAACAAGTTTATAACGCTAATCGTAAAAGTCAATTTTTATCTGGACTTATGATGCCTTTAATGAATTTTATTGGGGATTTTGGTTATGTTGCTGTTTGTATTGTCGGTGCTTTACTTACCATGAAGGGTACTATTAGCTTTGGGGTTATAATTGCTTTTATGACTTATGTTAGATTATTTACATCCCCATTAAGTCAAATAGGTCAAGCCATGACATCTCTTCAAACTACTGCCGCGGCTAGTGAAAGAGTTTTTGAATTTGTCGATGAAAAAGAAATGTTAGATGAAGTAAATATACATGAAAAACTTATGCGTAGTGAAACTAAAGGAAATATTGAATTTGCTAATGTGGAATTTACTTATGATGGCAATACTACCCCAACAATTAAAAACTTTAGTGCTAAAGTAAAATCAGGTCAAAAAATTGCTATTGTTGGTCCAACAGGGGCGGGTAAAACAACTATGGTTAATCTTTTAATGAAATTTTATGATATTAGTAAAGGGGATATTATCATTGATGGTGTATCAACAAAAGATTTAACCAGAGAAAACGTTCATGATTTATTTACAATGGTTTTACAAGACACTTGGTTATTTGAAGGCACTATTCGCGAAAATATTGCTTTTAATCAAGAAAATGTTACTTTAGACCAAATTAAAAATGTTTGTAAAATTGTAGGTTTAGATCATTTTATTAAAACTCTACCAAATGGTTATGATTCAAAAATATCTGAAAGTGACAGTGTTTCTGCTGGTCAAAGACAATTACTTACAATTGCGAGAGGTATGATAAAAGATGCACCTTTCCTAATTCTTGATGAAGCCACGAGTAATGTTGATACTAGAACCGAAGAATTAGTCCAAAAAGCTATGGATAAACTAACTGAAGGTCGAACCTCATTTATTATTGCCCATCGTTTATCAACAATTAAAAATGCTGATTTAATATTAGTTATGAAAGATGGCAATATTGTCGAACAAGGAACCCATGATGCTTTAATGAAGCAAAAAGGTTTCTATGCTGAAATCTATAACTCACAATTTGAATTATAGTTTCTAAAAAATACTATCAAGCATAGTATTTTTTGCATTTTTAAATATATAATAATCATAAAAATATAAATTAGACGTACATTTTATTAGAGGTGCAATATGAAAAAATTATTTTATTTAATCTTAATTAGTTTTGTTTTAATACCAATTAAGATATTAGCTAAAGATACTTTTAATGTAAATGGTACTAATAATGAAGAAGTTATAGAAAAAGATAAAGGGGAAGATTCTTTAAATTTAAACAGTTCTAGTGCTATTTTAATAGATAATTCTAGTGGTAAAATTTTATATGAAAAAAATGCTGATCAAAAACAACCTATGGCTAGTATGACTAAAATTATGAGTATGTTATTAATCATGGAACAAATAGAAAACAATAATTTATCTTATGATGATAAAGTAATTATAAGTAAGAATGCCAGTAGTATGGGTGGCTCCCAAGTATTTTTACAAGTGGGTGAAGAATATAAAGTTGAAGATTTATTAAAATGTATTGCGATATCCAGTGCTAATGATGCAGTTGTCGCCATGGCCGAAAAAATAAGTGGCAGTGAAGCTAATTTTGTAAAAGCTATGAATGCTAAAGCCGAAGAATTAAGTCTTACTAATACCCATTTTGATAATCCTCATGGGCTTGATAGTGAAAATCATTATAGTACTGCGCGGGATATGTCTCGTTTAGCTCAAGAATTATTAAAACATGAAGAAATATTAAAATTTACTTCAATTTATGAAGATTATTTAACAAAACCCGATGGTTCTCAAGTTTGGCTAGTAAATACTAATCGTCTAGTTCGTTTCTATGAAGGAGTAGATGGCTTAAAAACTGGTTATACTACCAAAGCTGGTTATTGTTTGACCGCTACTGCGAAAAAAGAAGATTTACGTTTAATAAGTGTAGTTATGAATGCTAGTAGTGCTGATAATAGAAGCAAAGATACTGCGACTCTTTTAACTTATGGTTTTAATACTTTTAAAAATTATATCATTTATCCACAAGATAAACCTCTTGGGGAAATACAAGTTTTAAATGGTAAACAAGCTAAAGTAAAAGTTTATTTAACTAAAAATGCGACAACCATACTTAGTGTTACAGAAAAACCAGGGGAATACACATTTAATATTAAAGCTGATAAAATAAAAGCTCCCTTAAGTAAGAATAGCAAAGTTGGTACGGCAGAAGTAATAGATATGAATGGTAATATCATTGATGAAATTGATTTAATAATTAAAGAAGATTTAGCCAAAGCTAATTTTTGGGATTATTTTAAGAAAAATTTAGAATTACTAACGGGAGGTAAATAAGTCATTAATTTGACTTTTTTAATGGTTTAAAATATAATAGAAACCATTAAAAGAGAGGTAAGAAAAATGAATATTACTACTACTGAAAATTCTATTATAATAAATGATGGTGATAAGAATTTATATTTATCGAAAGTTAATGATGGATGGTCTATCGAAACCGATAAATTTGAAGAGATTACCATTTTTAATATTCCTATTTATAATTTAGATTTACATTACAACGAAATATATAGAATATTTTTTAACTTTTTTAAAGAAATAATAGGTAATTATATGATAGAAAATTTATTTTTATATGATAATACTAAAGTTGAGCCTAAAGAATTTGTTAAAGAAAAGAAATATCGTTTTAATTCGGATAGTGCTAAAGATGAATATGTTGAATTTACTTATCAATATCATCATAGTATAACTATAACTATTAAAATAAATGATTTAAATAAATATCGTCATAATAACCGAATAAATTTATATTATGATTGTTCTTTACGTTCTGGTTTTAATGTTTCTTTTGAAAATTTATTTAATAATTTAAAAACTTTTGTTAAAGAAAAAGAAGAATATAAACCCTTTACAAGAAGGCGTCAAAAATAAGCCTTCTTTTTTTATTTTCCTTTTTTTCTTTTTTCTAATAAGTTATAATATAAGTATCAAGAGGTAGTTTATGAAAAAGAAGTTTTTATTAATTATATTAACTATTATTTGTTTATTTTTGATTTTATATATTTTATATTATTTAAATATTATTCCGCATAAGAAATATGATAATGCTTATTTTAATATTAAAACTTATTATAGTAAAGTAGATAAAGATGAAGATGGAATTGATGATCAAAGTGATATCTTAAAAAATGCTAAAAATTATATAGCTAAAAAACCAGTTTATCAAAGTAAGTATTATGCAACTGGTTATCCTGATGATAACTATGGGGTATGTACAGATGTTATTGCTTTTGCGCTTTTGGATGCTGGTTATGATTTAAGAGAGTTAGTTTTAAAAGATGTTTTAGCTAATCGGGA
>CANROL010000021.1 GCA_947632255.1 uncultured Bacilli bacterium | reverse complement strand
CAAAATATTGAATATGTTGAAATAGATTATGATATAAAGAGAGTCATCGAATATATTAAAAATAATCCTTCTTTAAAAAATAAAAAAATAGTTATTAATGATTATTCTTTATTTAACTTAGAAACTATTAATGAAATAAAAAATAACTTAACTGATGTTTCCAATTTATATTTTAATGTCGAAGGTAATTATAATTTAATTAATTTTCAAGAATATAATGAATTTATTTTAGCTATAAATAATATTACTGCTGATGTTAAAAAGTATAATTTTTCTATATTTGAAACTATTATGTATGTTTATGATATTGTAAGGGATAAAGTATATCAAGAAGTATCCCCAAGTGAAGATAAGCATTTATCACGTAATTTAACATCATCTCTAACTGGTGATAAAATAGTATGTTTAGGTTATGCTAATATTTTTAAATTTATTTTAGATAAATTAGGTATTGATTGCCAAGTAGTTCTTTTACTTGATAAAGATAAAAATGGTGGTCATGCTCGTAACGAAATATATATTAAAGACTCTAAATATAATATAGATGGTGTTTATTATTTTGATCCAACTTGGGATCGTAAAAAGAATTATAATAGTAACTCTTATTTAGCATCATATCGTTATTTTGCATTAACCAAAGATGAAATGGATAAAGAAGATATTAATCATAAATATAATTTTTATAATGAATTATTGCCATCTTATTCATCCGATTTATTGGATGATTTTAATGAAGCTTTAAACAACAATAATGGTGCTAATATGCCTGAAGATTTAATTAATACTATCAAGCATATGTCTATGCTTATTAATAATGTTTCTTTAGTTAGTAAATACAACTTTATGCCCAATATACCAGATTTTTTAAAACCTAATTTTGATGATATTAAATCTAAATTGGAAAATCTTATAACCTATTTTGAAAAACCATTAACCGCGGATATTTATATAAAAGCTTTATATAATGTACGTCGAATAGAATATTATAAAAATCCTAATAAATATCCTTTTGCTTTTAAAGATTTTTATCGAATTTTAGTTAATTCAAAATGGCAATTTACTCATGAAGATATTAAGAAATTATTATATACTTTAACAACTGATGAAAAAAGATTAATCATGGATTTAGAAGATTTAGAAAACTATTTTAAAGAAAATGATTTAAATAAACAAATAAACTATCTTAAATTAACTAGAACTTTAAGAAATATCTATGAAAAGAAAATTAATAAATAAAAACCTATACTTAAAAAATATAGGTTTTTAGTAAACATAAATTTAATTTAACATAAATTATATTAGGAATATAATTAGAAAAAGATTATTAAAGGATGGACAAATAAAGATTTTTAGGAAAAGTTTTTAAATTTTTATCTTTTAAATAATCATTTTTTTTGATCATTTTTTGATCATTAATTAAAGAGCAATTACAAGTTTTTTTAGCTAGAGAATAACCTGTGATAAAAGATGAATAACCAATACTTGTAAAAGCTACAGTGAGTAACAAAACTGCAATAATAATCCATTTATTAGTCAATTTACAGCCCCCTTATACTAATATAATTTTTTGCTACCCTAATCTAGTATATGATTAATTATTTTTCTTGTTTGGATTATTAACTAATTTATAAAAATTTATTGTCAAAAAATGTTGTAGATGCTATAATTTATGGTGATTAAGGATGGTATATATGGAAGCTCGAAAAAAAGAAATTGTTAAAATGTTATTAAAAGAAAATTTAGAAGAAAAAGATGAAGAAGAAATAATTGATTTATTGTTAGATAAACCTATTTCGGTTGATGTTGATAAAGAAATTGACTCGAAAATGACTATGGGTGATAAATTAGCGGATAAGTTATCTGCGATTGCAGGCTCTTGGACTTTTATTATTACTTTTAGTTTATTTTTATTACTATGGATAATTATCAATGGAGTACTTTTAGCTAAAGCAGTTGATCCATATCCTTTTATTTTACTTAATTTATTACTATCATGTCTTGCCGCTCTCCAAGCTCCAATTATTATGATGAGCCAAAATAGACAATCTAAAAAAGATACTATTCGTAATAAAAATGATTATCGTACTGATTTAAAAAGTGAACTAATATTAGAAGCACTATATGATAGAATGGAAAAAATTTTACAAAATCAAAATAAAATTTTATCTTATTTAAAAGATAATAATGAAAAATAAAAATGTTAATAAGTAATAAATTATAAACATTTTTTAATATATAATAAAAATTCAAAAAATAAAATTAATTAAAATAAGG
Organism: uncultured Bacilli bacterium; assembly: GCA_947632255.1. GTDB lineage: Bacteria > Bacillota_I > Bacilli_A > RF39 > UBA660 > Caccenecus. The sequence goes on along the minus strand of CANROL010000021.1, from coordinate 9,276 downwards.
TTTACATTTATAAAAAAATATAATATACTTAAATTAGCGAGACACTTCATAGTGCTTGCCACATGGGTTTGCACCACTTACTTAAATGAAAGTATGTGGTGCTATTTTTAATTTTAACTAACTAAATATTGACAACTGTATATAATCTGTATATAATATATATATACAAAGAGGCATATATGGAAATAATTATAAGTAATACTAATGATGTTCCAATTTATGAACAAATAAAGGAACAAATTAAAATTAAAATTATTAATAATGAATTAAAAGAAGGGGATTTATTGCCTTCTATTAGAAGTTTAGCTAAAGATTTAAGATGTAGTGTAATTACTACTAAAAATGCATATGAAGAATTGGAACAAGAAGGATTTGTTAAAACTATTCCTTCTAAAGGTATATATGTTGCTAAAATAAATAAAGATATTGCTAAAGAAGAGCAATTAAATAAAATTGAAAGTTTATTAGATAAAGGTGTTACAATAGCTAAAATAAATAATATTTCCAAAAAAGATTTAATTAAAATGCTTAATATATTATATGAGGAGGATTAAGATGGATAACATATTAGAAGTTAAAAATTTATGTAAAAAATATGATAACTTTGAACTTAAAAACATAACATTTAGTTTGCCTAAAGGAATGATTATGGGTTTTATCGGGGAAAATGGTGCTGGTAAAACTACAACTATAAAAGCTATATTAGATATAATTAAAACTTATCAAGGCGAAATAAAAATATTTGGTTTAGATAATCGCAAAGATGGAAGAACAATAAAAGAAGATATAGGCGTAGTTTTAGATGATATGTTTTATCCCGAAATTCTTACCCCCAATGATATAAATAATAGCATGAAAGATATTTATAAAAATTGGGATACGAAAATATTTTATGATTATTTAAAAGAATTTTCTTTATTACCTAATAAGCAAATTAAAACCTTTTCTAAAGGTATGAGAAAAAAACTCGAAATAGCAACAGCTTTATCGCATCATCCTAAACTTTTAATTTTAGATGAACCAACTTCTGGCCTTGATCCTGTTGCCAGAGCGGAAGTCATAAACATTTTTCAAAGTATAATAGAAAAAGAAGATTGCTCTATTTTACTTTCTAGCCATATTACAACTGATTTAGAACATATTGCCGATTATATAATTTTTATCAATAATGGTGAAATAATTTTATCTAAAACAACAGATGAATTATTAGATAATTATGGTATTGTAAAATGTACTGAAAAAGAATTTATGAGTATTGCTAAAACTGATTATGTTAAATATTGCAAAACAAAATATGAATATGCTGTTCTCGTGGAACATAAAAAAGATTTTAAAAAGAAATATAATATAACCGTCGTGGATAAAATAACTTTAGATGATCTTATGGTTTTAATGATTAAGGGGGAAGAATAATGATAGGATTTATGAAAAAAGATTTAGCCATGATTAAAAGTAATTTTAAATTAATTGGCATTTTATTAGTTGTATATGTCGTGATGGCCTTAATGGATAAAATGGATATATCATTTATTCTACCCTTTATGAGTGTAATGATTATGATTTCAACATTTAGTTATGATAATTATAATAATTGGGATGCTTATGCTATATCTTTGCCCGATGGTCGAAAAAATAGTGTCAAAGCTAAATATGTAGCTACAATTTTAATGGTGCTTATAACCGCCTTTATTACGACTATTTTATCTTTTATTATTGCTTATGTAAATACCAATGCTATTAATTATGAACAAATATTAGTATCTATGCTAGGCACAATATTTGGTACTTTATTAGTTCTAACTTTTATGTATCCAATTATATATAAATTTGGGGTTGAAAAGGCGAGAATTGGCATATTTATAATTGTTTTTGGTTTAGTAATTATAGGTGGATTTCTTTTGCAATATTTAGATTTATCATTTATTGCCCAATCTTTATCCTTTTTAGAAAATTATTTAGTAATAATCATAATATTAGTAACTATTATTATGGTTTATGTATCTTATAAAATATCAGAAAAAATATTTAGCAAAAAAGAATTTTAATAATTTAGTAATTTATGTATTATTTTAAATATAATTTCATATATTATAAATAGGATTTGACTTTTAACGATTATTTCGTTATAATTTAAATGAAAGGACTAATTAATATGAAATTATTAAAAATTAAAATAAAAAATTATAAATTATTAGGAGATGATTTTAATTTTGATTTTGCGCCAATTGGTCAAAAAAGTCTTGAAGATAAAGAATATGAATTAAATGAAATAGCTCCTAATTTATATACTTTTACTACCATAGCTATTGTTGGCAAAAATGCCAGTGGTAAAACTACTGCAACGGAAGCTCTTGCTATAGCATATGATATACTTTCTAATTTTAAAATAAAAAATACTTTAAATAATATTAAAAATAATAAAGATGAAATAACTATTGAATTATACTTTTATCATGATAATTATTTATATTATTATAAAACTAATTTGAAATATACTTCCTTAAATGATTATGTTACTTTTTCTCAAGAAGAATTAGCTAAAAGAGAATACTTTAAAAGTTATGCCAATAATTTATTTGATTTATCTAAATATAATTTTTTAAATATTAATAAATCTCTTCCTGATGATACATCTATTATTTATAATATATTAAAAGAAATAATACCAAGAGGAATTTATTATAATTCCAATTATGAAATGGTTAATTTATTAGATAAAATTTATTCATTTTATAAATCATATAATGCTAATATATTAAATACAATTATTACTTTATTAGATGAACATATCAAAGAAATAACTATGAAAAATAATAAATTTACTATTACTTATACTAATAATTTAAAAGAAACTAAAAATAAAGATGAATTATTTAATATGCTTTCCAGTGGAACTATAAAAGGAATATATTTATATTGTGATTTACTTATGTCTTTATATACTGGTTCTGATTTTATTCTTGATGAAATAGAAATTCATTTTCATAAAACTTTAGTAGAAAATATTATTAATTTATTTAAAGATAAACAAATTAACAAATACAATTCAACAATTATATTTACTACTCACTATCCAGAATTATTAGATTTAACTAGTAGAACAGATAATATCTATATATGCAAATATGTTGAAAACATTAAATTAGAAAAAATGTATAATTATAACCTTCGTAATGATGCTGTTAAAAGCAAAAAGTTTTATGAAAATCACTTTGGTACTGCCATAAATTATGAAACATTAATGAATTTTAAAAAGGAATTATTAAAATAATATATAAAATCTAGCTATAAATAACAAAATATATTATAATGTTTATAGAAAAGAGGATATTATGTTAAAGAAAATTTTTAGTTTATTGCTTATTATTCTAGTTACAGTTACTATTACAGGTTGTAAATCAAAGGATTATACAATTGGGGATATTGAAGATTATCATTATGAAGAAACTAATGATGTAACTAATTATGTAAAAATATTAACAACCAAGAATAAAGTTATTTTGATTGAATTATATCCTGATATTGCACCAGTAACTGTTAAAAATTTTCAAGATTTAGTAACAAGCAAGTTTTATGATAATTTATTATTTCACCGTGTTATTAAAGATTTTATGATCCAAACCGGTGATCCAACAGGAACCGGAAGTGGTGGTTCCGCGAATAATATTAAAGGTGAATTTGCAAGCAATGGCTTTACTAACACCCTAAAACATGAAGAAGGCATAGTTTCTATGGCTCGAGGTGATGATAAAAATTCGGCAAGTAGTCAATTCTTTATTTGTGTGAATGACCATGAACATTTAGGTTATTTAGATGGCAATTATGCTGGATTTGGAAAAGTAATCGCAGGTTATGATACTGTTGTTGAAATATCTAGAGTAGCCACGGATAGTTATGATAAACCAATAAAAGATGAAGGAATTAAAACCATTCGTTTTGTTAATGTCACTAAAAAATAGGCTTCACAAACCTATTTTTTTAATCTATCTAATATTAGTTATTCCCGTATCTGTATCAATAGTTCCAACATTATATAAGATTAAAACATTTTGAATATTATTTTCTTTAATAAAATCACTTATTTTTAAATTATAAAATCTTGGATCAATAACAAATATATTTTTATAATGATAACTTATCAAAGGAATAAAAGCATTCGCGTAACTATCTTTAATAATAAGAATATTATCTTCATCTTTATAATCTAAATTATTTATTTCAATTAAAGCTTCATTATTACCTAAGAAATAAGAATATTTATCTTTGGTTTCTAAATACTTTTCTTCATAAAAACTATTGGTTGTACGATTATAATGTTTAATTATAAAATTAGGATTATCTAAACTTATTTTAGTAATAATATCTTTATTTTGATAAACAAATACTTTAGAATAAATAGTCCCTAAAAAATCTTTATTAACAACTTCGACATTAAAATCATTTAAATTATAATATTCTTTATTTTCTTCTTTTAAAAAACTTTGATAAGCAATATATGCACCATAGCTAGTCCAATGATGATCAGTTTTATAATATAATTCATATTTATTTTTATTATTTAATAAAGCATCAGTTATATTAATAAAATTCAATTTTAAATTATTTTGATATTCTTCAATAACTTTTTCTTCATCATAATTAATATTATATTTAGGTAATTTATCTTTATAAATACTACTCGCGGTTGGAACTAACATCATATTTATTTTAATATTGGGATTATTATCATAAAACTTATTTAAAATATTTATTATTTTTGCAGTATTATTTGGCTTTTTAAATCTATTTATTAAATAACCATCTTTTGCCATATAAACATCATTAATTAACTTATTATTAATTCCTAAAAAGATATTAGTTTTAGCTTTAACCCAAAAATCACGATAAACAAATTGGTCAGTGGTGTATTCTTCAATATCTTCAATATAACTACCATTTAATAATTTACTAAAACTAAAACTAGGCATTTTTGCTAAATAACGAAATTCATTTTCAGAATAATCTTGCTTTTCACTAAAGATAAAAAGTATGGTTAAACTAAGAATAATAAAAGATATACTAAAAGCCATAATATTATTAAACTTTTTCATTATTAAAACCTAAAATATAAGAAGGGGTTATAAGTATCACTAACTAAAAGTGCTATAGTAATTAAAAATAAACCAATATAACTAATCCCCAAAATTATATTTAATCCTTTCTTTTTCATCATAAATTCTTTTATATGTTTTCCTATTGGAGTTGCAAAAATAAAACCTATTATTAAAATAATGCCAAAGTTACTTATAAAGAAATAAAAATCATTTCCTAATAAATTATTATGAAAACCAAATAATCTTTTTGCATAACTAATTAAAGTAGTAAAATCTTCAAAAGCAAATAATAACCAACCTATTAATATTAGAATAAGACTATAAATATGCTTTAAAATATTTGGTAATTTAGCTAAAACATTTTTTAAAGCAAATTTTTCAATTAATAAAATAATGCCAAAATAAAGTCCCCATAAAATAAAATTCCAACTAGCCCCATGCCATAAACCAGTTAAAAACCACACGATTAAAATATTACGAATATGTTTAAACTTAGTTGTTCTACTACCTCCTAAGGGAATATAAACATAATCTTTAAAAAAACTTGATAAGGAAATATGCCATCTCCGCCAAAATTCGGTAATGGATTTAGATATATAAGGATAGTTAAAATTTTCTAAATAATTAAAGCCTAACATTTTACCTATTCCAATAGCCATATCACTATAACCTGAAAAATCAAAATAAATTTGAATAGCAAAAGCCATTAAACCAATTAATAAAGTTAAAGCTGAATACATCATATAATTAGTACTTATTTCTAAATATAAAGCCCCAACCGTATTTGCAATTAAAACTTTTTTAAATAAGCCTTCTAAAAACCGCATCATACCTGAACTAAAATTATTTAAAGATATTTCCCGTTTTTCTAATTCTTCACTGATAGTTTCATATCTAACAATAGGTCCTGCGATCAACTGGGGAAACATCGATACATAAGTCATAAAGTTTAAAAAGTTTTTTTCTGGTTTTACTTTTTCTAAATAAACATCAATTGTATAACTCATCGTTTGAAATGTAAAAAAACTAATTCCAATTGGTAAAGGTAAATTAAGTAAACTAATATCTAAATTAAATAAACTATTTATATTACTAATTAAGAAATCACTATATTTAAATACTCCCAATAAACCTAAATTAATTATAAGTGATTCAATTAAAATTATTTTTCTTTTAGTCTTATTTTTCGTTTTATTAAGTAGCATTCCATTTGTATAATCTACTATGGAAGAAAATATCATTAAAAGTATATAGATAGGTTCTCCCCAAGCATAAAAGATTAAACTAAATATTAATAAAATAATATTTTTTACTTTAAATGGTACTAAATAATAAATAATTAGAAAAAAAGGCAAAAAGAAAAAGATAAACGGAATGCTACTAAAAACCATAATTTATCCTTTCTTTCTTTTTATTAGTTTTCTTTAATTGTTTTTAAAACTAAATCATTATCTTTAGATACTATATAAATTAAATATCCTTCATATTCTTCATATAATCTATTTTTTACTAAATCATATTGATCAGGTAAATATGTTTTCCATTGTTCTTCTAAATTAGCCATATAAGTATCCATTTTTTCTTTTACTTCATCTTTATTACCTTTACTAGGTTTAATAATAACATAAGTATTCGCATTAACTATCATTGTAGGTACTTTAATTAAATATTCCTCAACCATATCTGGTTTAATATCATAAATATTAGTTAATGTTTCTTCATCACCGACAGTTAAATTATTAAATAATAAACTATGGGTATTAATAACTTGATCCATTAAATCTTTACTATCTTCACTAATAATATAGATTAAATAACCTTCATGTTCTTGATATGTTAATTGTTCTTTAACATCCTTTTTTAAAGTATTAATATAAGTATCTACTTCTTTTTTTAGAGCTTCTAATTTACCTTCAACTGGTTTTAAAATAAAATACATTGCAGTCTTCTTAGCATTTATAGCAACGTTATATTCTTCAACATAAGCTTCTGTTATTTTAAATGTTTTCTTAAAACTAGTACTATAAACTTCCTCTAAATCTGGTATTGCTTCTTCTAACATAACTGCAGCATTTACACGAGCAAATTCGTTAGTTTCTAAAGCATCAATTAAACCACCTATTTTATCCAAATCTAAGTCTTTTGTTTTGCCACATCCAGCTGTCATCAGTAAAAGAACTAAACCTAAAGCAATCATTACTTTTTTCATATTATCAAATCCTTTCTTTTTCTTGCTTCTAAATGTATTGTAACATATTAAATAAATAAAGAAAAGACAATTAATAAACATTTGTTAAATTGTGCAATATATGTTATGATGTATATACTAAATTATTTATTCATAAAATAAAAAAGGAGACTAACTATGAAAAAGAAATTATTAATTATTATCCCTATATTAATATTATTAGGTTGTATTATAACCCTTATAAGTATTAAAATCTCAAAAGAAAAACAAGTAAAGAATGCTATTATTATTGTAGATTATATTGATGATTTAAATGTTGAATTTCTAAGTGAAGTAAAAGTAAGTGATTTTATTACAAATATAAATGGTAAAATATTAGATGATTATGAAATAGATACTACTAAACTTGGTGAACAAAAAATAACTTTTGAATATTTAAATGATGATAAGATTAAAATAAAACAAGACTTTGTTATTAATGTTATTGATACAGTACCACCTGTGGTTTGGCTAGGCTCTTCTTATACTGTAAATGTAGGTAGCAATATTAATTTAACTGATAAAATCATGTGTGGTGATAACTATGATAATAATCCAACTTGCGAAATCATCGGGGAATATAATTTAAATGAAGCAAAAACATATCCTTTAGTGTTTAAAGCAACCGATTCCAGTGGCAATATTACTGAAAAAAGCTTTAATTTATATGTCAAAAAACCCACATCGGGAGGAAGTAATAACACGGGAACTAAGAGTCATACTTTATTTAGTGATGTTATTACTAACTATAAAAATGAAAATACGGAAATAGGCCTAGACTTATCAGAATGGCAAGGGGATTTAGATTTCAACAAATTAAAAAATGCCGGTGTTGAATTTGTTATATTAAGAGTAGGTAGTACCCATGGTATAAAAGGGGATTATTTTATTGATAAACAGTTTGTAAATAATATCAAAAAGGCAAATGAAGTAGGCATTCCGGTGGGCATTTATTTTTACTCTTATGCTGATAGTAAAGAAAAAGCTATTAAGGATGCTAATTGGGTAATGGAACAAATAAAAGATTATCAAGTAGATTTACCAATCGCTTTTGACTGGGAAAATTGGAGTTTTTATAATGAATTTAATTTAAGTTTCTTTGGCCTTACAGATATGGCTACATCCTTTTTAAATGTTTTTAAAGAAAAAGGTTATGAAGGTATGATTTATAGTAGTAAAACTTATTTAGAACAAATATGGCTTAAAACTGATTATCCTGTTTGGCTTGCCCATTATGCTAAAAAAACTACCTATGCAGGTGATTATTCCTACTGGCAATTATGTAGTGATGGTAAAGTTGATGGTATCTATGGGGATGTTGATATAAACATTCGTTATAAATAATTTATTTATTCATATATTTTACTGGTGATTTATATTAAAACAGTAGGTATTATATTAAGAGAATTTAGGGAAAATAATAAAAATTTTATTGGAACAAGAAACGATTTATTTACTACTTTAGAAAAATTTAATATCAATATTATAGGTATTCCTCTTAATAATCAATTTAAAAATATCCTTAATGTTGTTAATTTATGTGATGGCATTATTTTACCCGGTGGGGATACTACTATAAAAAATGATTATAAACTTATTAAATATTTATATCAAAAAGATATTCCTACTTTAGGCATATGTTTAGGTATGCAAAATATGGCTAAAGTATTTAATAATTACCAAAAAATTAAAGTTCAAAACCATTATTCTAATAAATTATATGTTCATAAGATAGTTATAAATAAGGATAGCAAATTATTTAAAATAATAAAAAAATCATCTATTTTAGTAAATTCTAGACATCATGATGCTATCCCTAAAACAAAATTAAAGATAAGCGCCATAAGTCAAGATGGAGTAATTGAAGCTATTGAAGATGAAAATAAAAGATTTTTTATCGGTTTACAATGGCATCCTGAATCTATTAATGATAACAATAGTTACCGTATATTTGCC
>CANROL010000020.1 GCA_947632255.1 uncultured Bacilli bacterium | reverse complement strand
AAAAGACTGGAATGTTTCACGTAGTCGTTACTGGGGTAGTCCAATTCCTTATTATAAATGTGCCTGTGGTTATACTCATATGCTTGGTTCTATCGCCGAATTAAAAGAAATGGCAACCACCAAAATAAATGATGAAGAATTAGATTTACATAAACCATATATTGATAATATTTATTTAAAATGTCCTCAATGTGGTGATGAAATGAAACGTATTCCAGATGTTTTAGACTGTTGGTTTGACTCTGGTTCCATGCCATTTGCTCAATATCATTATCCATTTGAAAATCAAGAATTCTGGGAAACTCAATTTCCAGCTGACTTTATCTGTGAAGGAATTGACCAAACAAGAGGGTGGTTCTATACTTTAATGGTTATATCTACTTTTGTTAAAGGTTGTAGTCCCTTTAAAAATGTTTTAGTAAATGACTTGCTTCTTGACAGTGAAGGTAAAAAAATGAGTAAAAGCCGTGGTAACATCGTGGAACCATTTACAACCATAAAAGAATATGGCGCGGATACTGTTAGATTTTATCTACCATATGTTTCCCCAGTTTGGACTCCATTAAAATTTGATTTAGATGGTTTAAAAGAAGTATATTCTAAATTCTTTAACCCACTTCGTAATACTTATAATTTCTTTGTTATGTATGCAAATGTCGATGGTATAGATACTGATTTATGTAATATTCCTTATGAAGATCGAGAAGAAATAGATAAATGGTTACTTTCTAAATATAATCATTTAGTAAAAGATGTTAACGATGGTTTCCAAGAATATGATTTAAATAAAGTAGTAAGACTTTTAACAAGCTTTGTTTCTGATGATTTATCTAACTGGTATATTAGAAGAAATAGAAATCGTTTCTGGGGTAGTACTCTAGATAATTCCAAAAAAAGTGTTTATATGACTACTTATGAAGTCCTACTTGGCTTAGCTAAATTAATTGCCCCAATAACTCCATTTATCAGTGAAGAAATATATCGCAACTTAACTGGTAAAGAGTCAGTTCATTTTGAAGATTATCCAACATGTAATATTAAATTATTAAATCCTGAATTAGAAACTAAAATGGATTTAGTAAGAAGCTTAATCTCAACTGGCCGAATGATTCGTGAAGAAGCTAAAATAAAGGTAAGACAACCTCTAAGTGAAGCTTTAATTGATGGCAAAAATGAACCAATTTTAAAAGATTTAGTTCCTTTAATTAAAGAAGAATTAAATGTTAAAGAAGTTGTTTTTGCAAGTAACTTAGGGGAATATATGAACTTCTTAGTTAAACCAAACTTTAAGGAAGTAGGTAAAACTCTTGGCGCTAAAGTAAAATTATTTAGTGAAGCTCTAACTAAATTAACTTCCGAAGAAATAACTAAATTAAACAATAATGAAGAAATAAAATTAATGCTTGATAATGAAGAAATTACCGTAAGTAAAGACATGGTTGATATGCGTATTGATGCTAAAGAAGGCTTTAACGCCGGCATGGATAACAATAACTTTATTATCTTAAATATTGAAATAACTCCTGAATTATTAAATGAGGGTTATGCTCGAGAATTTGTCTCAAAAGTTCAAAATATTCGTAAAAATAATGATTATAATGTTGCTGATCGAATTATTATTAAGTATAACAGTGATAAAGAAATAGATAATGCCTTAACAAGTTTTGCAGATTATATTAAAGATGAAACTTTAGCTTTAGAAATAATTAAAGATGAAAGCCTTAATAATCCGTTTGATATAAATGGTCATGAAGTTAATATTTTAACTAATAAAGCAAATTAATTTTAAATTAATTAGGTATCTAAAATGATGCCTTTTTAATTTCTTGAATATTTTATAATTGGAAGGTGTAAATAAAATAATGATTTGGTTTTTCCATATTAGTACTAGCTTAATATTAAGTATCATAACTTTTATATTTGGAAAAATTGATAAAACCTTAACCATATTTGTGGCCTTCATGGGCCTCGATTTTCTAACTGGTATTTGTAAAGCTATTTATCAAAAAAAATTAGATAGTGCCATTGGTCTTAAAGGTATTATTAAAAAGTTTGGTTATTTAGTAATTATTGCTTTATCTAGTCTTATTGATAAAATCTTAGGTGACAGTTTAATGATTAGAACCATGGTAATTTATTTTTTTACGGCGAATGAAGGTTTATCAATCTTGGAAAATTGGAGTCTTATGGGTTTACCTCTTCCACAAAAATTATATGAAGCTTTAAAGAAAATAAAGGGTGATAAAAATAGCAGTCAAAATGAATCTTCAAAATAACCTTCTAAAAGGTGGTATTCATTACCTAACAAGTGATTATTATACCAGAAACTCAAATCGTAGTATGCATAAAGGCATGGATTTTGTTGGCCAAACTAAACAAGATGATATTATTGCTTTAGAAGATGGTACTGTAAATTATATTGGCTATGACTCCCGAAGTGGCAACTGGCTTTCCATTAAAACTAATGGCATAGAACATCGCTACTTTCATTTAGAAAATAATAGTATTAAAGTAAAGAAAAATGACTTGGTGAAAAAAGGGGAAGTTATTGCTAAAATGGGTAAAACAGGGAATGCTACGGGCTATAACTTACACTTTGCTATTTATAAAGATGGTCATTATGTCGATCCTCTACCATATTTAATGAATAATGATCCCTTTAATTTAAATAATAAAGATGCTTTTACCACATTTATAAAAGATTTGCAAAAAGCTCTTGGTGCCAAGGTTGATGGTATACCTGGTCCCGAAACTTTAAACAAAACTATAACTGTCTCACAAACTATAAATCGTAAACATCCTGCAGTTAAAGCCATTCAAGAATATTTACAAGCCCTTGGCTATGATTTAGGTCCATATGGCATTGATTCAACATTTGGCCCACAGATGAGTAAAATCATTAAAGAATATCAAAAAAATGTTGTCGGTCTAAAAGGAAATTATATTGATGGGGTTATCACTGCTAAAAAGTATACTTGGCAAAAGTTACTTAATTTAGCTTAAAAGAATAGAAAAAATCTATTCTTTTTAAATTGCTTTCTTAATTCGACATATTTTTTAAACTTCATCATATATAATAATTTTGGTGATATTATGAAACGTTTTATAACTAAAAAAAGAATAAAATTACCTAAATATAAAATACTTCTTTTAAAATCTATCTTTATTCTTCTATCTTTTCTTTTTCTAAATTATCTTCTTAATAAAAATATTAATTTAATTTATAATATTTTAAATTATAATAGTTTTAATATTATTAAATATCATCAATCTTTTAATTTAACAAAATATATCTTTGGTTTTACTCCTAAAACTCCCATCGAAGATAATCAAGAAGTAACCTTAACTATTCCTAAATATGAAAAATTAGAAATAAAAAAACCTCTTATCTATTTATATAACACTTATCAAACTTCTAAATATCATACTAATTATTTTAATACTTATACCATTAGTTGGACTATTACTGAAGCTTGCAAAATTCTGCAAGATTATTTATATCAAGAAAATATTGAATCTTATGTTGAATTAAATAGTGTTGTTAAAACTTTAAATAATAATAATTTAGCATATACTTCTAGTTATAAAGGTTCAAGAATTTTACTTGAACAAGCTAAAAACACCTATAATTCTTTAGCGTATTTTTTTGATATTGAAATAAGTGATGCTAAAAGAGAAGTAACAACAGCAATTATTGATCAAGAAAATTATGCTAAAATCTTATTTGTTGTCGGGGGTGCTAATCCAAATTATTTAGAGAATAAAAAACTTGCTGATAGTCTAAATGATTTATTAAAAAAACATAATGAGTCTTTAACTCGTGGCGTAGAAGTAAGAAGTGGTCCTGGTTATGAAGGCATATATAATCAAGACTTTAATCCTCAAGCTTTACAAATCTATTTAGGCGGTTTTAATAATACAATTGATGAAGTAAACCGAACTTTAAAAATATTTGCTTTAGTCTTAAAAGAATATAAGGAGAGTATAAATGGAAACTAAAAAGAAAAAAAATTTTCTCTTTAAAATATTAGCTATCTTATTTTTAATTTTTGTTGCTTTAATATTAGCTTATGAAAGTGGTTATTATGAAACAAAAAATAAAAATCGTGCTATTTTAACTAAAGAAGCTATGGCTAAATTTGAAGAAGATCTAAGTAAAGGTGAAGTAGTGGATCTAAAAGATTATTTAGAAGATGAAAAAATTGATTATTCTAATAAAGTTACTAAAATAGGTAATAAAATAACTAATAATATTAGTAAATTTATTACTAAAGGCTTATCTGGTTTATTTAAATCTCTAAAAGGTTTATTTTGGTAAATATTCTTTTAAATTATGAATTTGTTCAAAAGCAATAATTTTCCCATTATCTAGTTTTAAAGTATTATAAATAGGATCAATATTTTTAATATAAGTATTAAGTTCTTTAATTTGATTATTTTCATAAAATTCCATCGTTATTTTACTTTGAGCTAAATAAGCCGTTTTAATAAGTTCCGCTAATTTTTCTTTTTCTTCTGGGAAAAGAGTAGGTTCTACTTCATATATTTCGGTATTTTCTAAAACTTCTTTCGGTGTTATTAAAGAATTAAAAGGTTGCCATTTAATAAAACCACGATCTTTCATGCTGCATGACCTCCAATCTTTTTATTGCGTTCTCTAATTGTTGAATCTTCTAATAAAGCTGAAGCTTTTAAAACTACATTTTTACCAAATTTATTTTTTAGTCTATCCATCGTAAAATTTAATTGTTCTTCTTCTTTAGTATCTGTTATATTTTCAAATAAATTTAATTGTCTTCCCATTTTAGTATCTAACTTACCTAAAGCAATACTTACTTTACGTATAGGCATATCATCACAATATTTATCTAAAATCATAAGACAAGTATTATAAATAATATTTTCATTATCTGTAGCATTATCCAGTTTTAAATGATGATAAAAACCCCCCTTAATATCTTTAGAATAACTAATACCCAAACCAATTGTCATACAAGTCTTATTATTTTTTCTAAGGCGCATTGCTAAAGTACTAATCATTTCTCGAATAATTAAAGTAATATTATCTTTATTATAATCTTTAAATAAAACTTGACTATGGGAATAAGATTTATCTATAGTTTTAGTATAATCTTTAATTCGGCTGATATCAATTCCTTGAGCATGAAGCCATAATTCTTGTCCCATCACGCCATATTTTTGCTTTAATTTATTTACATCATATAAAGCTAAATCTTTAATAGTATAAATACCCAACTTATTTAAATTTTCTTCCATTTTAGAACCAATTCCCCACATCTTAGAAAGGGGAGTAATACTCCAAAGTTTAGTAGGAACATCCCCATAATCCCATTTTGCAATAAAATCTTTATTATGTTTTGCTTCAATATCCATCGAAACTTTAGCTAAAAGCATATTTGGCCCAATTCCACATGTTGCAAATAGTCCTGTAGACTCATGAACATCTTTTAAAATATCTAAAGCAAGTTCATAATCAGTCTTTTTATATAATTTTAAATAATCTGTTACATCTAAAAAACATTCATCAATAGAATATATATGTAAATCACTTGCCGAAACATATTTTAAATAAACATTTACAACTTCTTTACTTTTCTTTAAATATAAACTCATTCTAGGATTAGCAATATAATACTTAATATTTTTAGGTATCTCATATAATCTTCCTCTTGATTTAACTCCTAAAGTTTTTAAATACGGTGTTACGGCCAGAGTTATAGCCCCATTTCCTTGATTTTTATTCGCGACTACCAAGGGATAACTAAAAGGATCTAAATGTCTTTCTAAACATTCACAACTAGCAAAAAAACTTTTTAAATCAATACATAAAAAATGACGATGTAAATATAATTCTTCCATAATACGTTTGTTTCCTTTCATTTATAATTATATAGCAAACATTAGTATATTACAAGCACCAAAATTTGGAAATTTAAAAAAATTATCTAGCTTCTTCTAAATAAATAGTTTATACTTAAGAAAAAGGAGCCCTAAAATGAACCTACAAGATATTTTAAGTTTAAAAGATTCTAAAACTAAAGAATTTAATTCTAAAATAATTAATACTAAATATGAAATACTAGGTATTAAAATACCCATCTTAAGAAAAATAGTAAATAAATTATCTTATCCTGAAATTCTAAATCTTTTTACCTATGAAAATAAGTATTATGAAATAGTTTTATTAAAAGCTTTAGCATTAGGTAAAATAAAAAGTATTAAAGAATTAGAACCTTATTTTTATCAATATCTTCCTTTAATCGATAATTGGGCTTTATGTGATACTTTATGTAGTAGCCTAAAAACAGTTAAAGAAAATAAAGAATATTTTTTAAATATAATATCTAATTTAATTAATACAAAAAAAGAATATTATGTTAGAGTAGGGTTAGTTTTACTTTTAAACTATTATGTTTCAAGTGATTATTTAAATTATATCTTTTCATCTATTAATAAAACTAAAAGTACTTATTATTATATTAATATGGCTCGAGCTTGGCTTTTATGTGAATGCTTTATTAAATATGAATCAGAAACTTTAAATTATTTAGAACATCATTCTTTAGATCAATTTACCCTTAATAAAACCATTAGTAAAATTAAAGATAGTTACCGGGTTAGTAAGTCTTCTAAAGAATATATAATGCAATTTAAAAAAGAGTCTTAATTACTCTTAGACTCTAATTTAGTTAAAGTATTTCTAATTTCTTTAGCTTCAACATTAGCTATTTTATACCAACCACATTCGGTCATTTTATTGTATGTATCATATTGCATTTTCATAATCATATCTAATCCTGTTTTTAATATATCATGGACATTATCATTAGATGCTTCTAAAGTACCATGAACATATACTTCCACGGTACTTTTAAGTAATAAAAGATTAGCTTCTAAAATTAATTTATCATTCATTTACCGCATCCTCCATTACTTTTAATAATTTAGTTTTTAAAGCTTCATGTTTCTTTTGTTCAGCTTTCATAAAACTTTTTAAATTATTATCTTCTAAGTTGTCAATAAAATATTTACAAATAGCAACAAGATTAACTTCATGACCTATAGCATCTTCCATATAAAGTAATTCTTTTTGAGTCATATTCTTTCCTCCTAATTTTATTATGTAAATATTTTTAAATCTTAAACCATAAAATTAAAAAAAAAGAAAAGGGGGATCACCTTTTCTATTTATTATAAATATTTATTAAATTTGTAAATATAGTTTGAAGATTTTTTAAACCTTCTTCGGTTGTAGCTTCACATCGCATGGAAATATTTGGCCCCGTATTACTTGCTCTAACTAAAGCCCAACCATTATTAAAGTTTACTCTTACTCCATCAATAGTATTTAAAACCCATTTTTGTAATTCACAATATTCTTTAACTTTTTTTACTACTTCAAATTTAGTTTCATCTTTACTTGGTATTTTAATTTCTGGTGTACTATAATATTTAGGAATATCACTTAATAATTTACTAAGTGGTTCAGAAGTATGACTAAGTATTTCTAAAAGCCTTAACCCAGCATAAATCCCACTTCCGACATCAGCAATTTTATCTCTAAAATAAAGATGTCCTGATAATTCCCCTCCAAAAGGTAAGTTATCTTCTTTAGTTTTAGCTTGAGTATAACTTGCTCCTGTTTTATAACATATTGGAGTTCCACCTAATCTTATTATTTCATCTTCTAAAGCTTTACTACATTTAACATCATATAAAAATGTTTTATTTTTAACTTGATTAATAATATTTCTAATTATTAAAATCATAAAATGATCTATTGGCACAAAATGCGCTTGTTCATCAATTATGCCAATTCTATCTCCATCACCATCAAAGGCAATACCAACATCGGCATGATTTTTTAAAACTTCTTTTTTTAATTCTTCTAAATTAGCTTCTACTTGAGGATCGGGATGATGATTAGGGAAATGACCATCACTTTCTTCAAAAATAATACTATAATTAACCGGAATATGTTCAAATATTTTTCGCACTACAATTGAAGTAGTTCCATTACCTAAATCAATAATAACTTTTCTTTTTTTAGAACCAAAACTAAGACCATATCTTAAAAATTCAACATATTTATCAGTAATATTGCCACTGGAAACCGTTCCATTTCCTGATAAAAATTGTCCGGCTAGAGTATAATTTTTAAAATCTTCAATCATTTCTCCTCGCGCATTAGAATATTGGTCAAAAGAAAACTTAAAACCATTTTCATCTTTAGGATTATGACTAGCTGTAATCATGATTCCAAATAAATTATGAATATATCTTGCATAATAATGCATTGGTGTAGTTGTTAGTCCATAATTATAAACGTTTAAGCCACTGTCGGTAATACCTTTAATTAAATAGGCAGCAAGATCCGGACTAGATAAACGATTATCATGCGAAACAATACAAGTATTTTGTTTTAATTTTTCTTGTAAATAAGATCCATAACTTCTTCCAATAGTATACGCTACGGTTTCATTAATATCAGTTGGATAAACACCCCGAATATCATATTCTCTAAATATATTAGTATTCATTAATATACCTCTTTCTATTATTTAATAATATCATACTTTCTTTATAATTATAAGCTTTATTTTTAATATTTACTATTATTTGTCGAATTTTTACTTGACAATTAGCATATAATAATTTATAATCATTTATGAAATTAAAAAAGGAAAGCGAAATTTATTTCCACCTGATGAATTATGTTCATAGGTAAAAAGCCAAATAAATATTAAAAAGGTTTTTTAGGTGGAATATAAATATTCTACCTTTTTAAATTATTGGAGGTGCATTAACAATAGCAAGTGCGAGTAAAGAGTTACAAATTAATGAACAAATAAGGGTAACTGAAATGATGGTAATAGGTCCTAATGGGGAACAAATGGGTCATAAAAAACTAGCGGATGCCTTAACATTGGCTAAGTATGCTGGCTTAGATTTAGTTTTAATGAATGAAAATGGTAATCAATCTGTTGCTAAAATTATGGACTATAATAAATACCGTTATGAAAGACAAAAGAAACATAAAGAAGCCCAAAAGAAACAAAGAGAAACAAATAAAGAATTAAAAGAATATCGCTTATCTGTTACTATTGATATTCATGATTTTGAAACTCGGGTTCGAAATGCTAAAGATTATCTAGTAAAAGGTCACAAAATTAAAGCCTTTATTCGTTTTAAAGGCCGTCAAATGGCTCGACCTGAATTAGGTAAAGATGTTTTATTACGTTTCGCGGAAGCTCTAAATGATGTTTCAGTAATTGAGGCTGAACCTAAATTAGAAAATCGGCAAATGTTTATGTTATTAGCGTCCAAAAAATAAAAGAGGAGGAATTAAAAATGGCCAAAACAAAACAAAAAACACATAAAGCAAGTAGTAAAGTATTAACTAAAAAGAAAAATGGTACCTTAACTTATAAAAAAGGTAATGGTAACCATAAAACAAATAAAGACTCTGCAAAACAAGTTCGTCAAAGAAGAAATAAAGGAGTTTTAGGAAAGGGAGAAGCTAGCAGATTAAAATCTGTTATCTAGGAGGTAAAATATGACAAGAGTTAAAGGTGGAACTGTTTCCAAAACGAGAAGAAGAAAAGTATTAAAAGAAGCTAAAGGTTACTTTGGTAGTAAACATCGTTTATATAAAACTGCCCAAGAGCAAGTTTTCCACAGTGGTGCTTATGCTTATCGTGATCGTAAAGCTAATAAAAGAAATTTCCGTAAATTATGGATTACCAGAATTAATGCTGCATGTCGTGAAAACAACATTAGTTATTCTAAATTTATGAATGGCTTATCTAAAGCGGGTATTGAAATTAATCGTAAAGTTTTAAGTGAAATGGCTATTAATGATCCAGCATCATTTAAAAATTTAGTTAAAATCGCTGAAGATGCTCTAAATGGTAAAGTTGTAAAACCTGCTAAAGTTGAAGCTAAAAAAGAAGAAAAAGTAGCTCCTAAAGAAGTTAAAGAACCAAAAGAAGAAACTAAAAAAGTTGATTATGCTAGTATGACTTTAACTGAATTAAAAGCTATAGCTAAAGAACAAGGCATCAAAGGTTATTCAACCATGAAAAAAGATGAATTACTTGCTAATTTAAAATAAGGTTTAAAAAGCCTTTTTTTTTATATTAAATAATGGTATAATTTTACAAGTGATGGTGATATTATGAAAATATATTTAATTGGTGGAAAAGCCGGAAGTGGCAAAAGTGAAGTTGCTAAATTAATTAAAAATTATTATTTAGCTCATAATAAAAGAGCTATAATTACTGAATATAGCAAATATTTAAAAATGTATGCTAAAGAAATATTAGATTGGCATGAAACAGATGCTAAACCTCGTAAATTCTTACAAGATTTAGGTGTTACTATTAGAGATAATATGGATATGCCTCATATGTTAATTAATCGTTTAAAAGAAGATTTAAAAGTTTATAACTTATACTTTGATGCTGTTATATTAAGTGATGTTCGTTATCCTGATGAAATAACTGAAATTAAAAAAGATTATTCTACAGCTTCATCTATTTATGTTATTAATCAATTTAAAGAAAGCTCTTTATCTTTAGATGAACAAATGCATATTACTGAAACAGCTTTAGAAAGTTTTAGTGATTTTGATTATACTATTACTAATGATGATAAAGAAAATTTAGAAAATAAAGTTTTAAATATCTTAGAAGGTGAAAATAATGAATCTTAAAGATGAATATATTAATTTTTTTAAAAGTAAAAATCATGTGCAAATACCTAGTGCACCCTTAATCCCGGAAAATGATCCATCTGTTTTATTTAATACGGCTGGTATGCAACCTTTAATTCCTTATTTAATGGGTAAACCTCATCCTTTAGGTAAAAGATTATGTGACTATCAAAAATGTGTTAGATTAACTGATTTAGATAGTATTGGGGATAAAACTCATCATACTTTTTTTGAAATGTTAGGTAATTGGAGTTTAGGTGATTATTTTAAAGAAGAAAGTATTAATTATAGTTTTGAATTTTTAACTAAAGTTTTAAATATTCCTTTAGAAAAACTAGCAGTCACTGTCTTTAAAGGGGAAAATAATATTCCTCGTGATGAAGTATCCGCAAATATTTGGAAAAAATTAGGTATTAGTGAAGATAAAATTGCATATTTAGGCAGTGAAGATAACTTTTGGATTGCCGGCGAAACTGGCCCCTGTGGCCCTGATACCGAAATATTTTATTTCCGAAGTAATGATGAAGTTCCATCTAAATTTGATCCTCAAGATGATCGTTGGGTTGAAATTTGGAATAATGTTTTCATGGAATATAATAAAGATGAAAACGGGAATATTACTGAACTTCCTCAAAAAAATGTTGATACTGGGATGGGACTAGAAAGAGTTGTTGCCGTCCTTGAAAATGTAACTGATAATTATGCAACATCTATTTGGCATGATGTTATAAAAAAACTAGAAGATATTAGTCATAAACCATATCAAGGTAATGAAGTAAGTATGCGTATTATTGCCGATCATATTCGTACTAGTGTCTTTATTAGTGCCGATTATGCTGGTATAAAACCTAGTAATACTGACCAAGGTTATATTTTAAGAAGATTAATAAGAAGAGCTATTAGACATGCTAAAAAATTAGATATGCCTAATAATCCTGATTGGTTATTAGATATAGCTAAAGTAATAATTAAAGAATATGAAGATTATTATCCTGAAATAAAAGCTAATCAAAATATAGTATTAGAAGTTTTAAAAAATGAATATATTAAATTTAATCGTACTTTAGAAAAAGGTTTAAAAGAATTTGCTAAATTAACTAATAATTTAACTAATAATATTATAGATAAAGATATTGCTTTTAGATTATATGATACTTATGGCTTTCCAATAGAATTAACTACGGAAATGGCTAAAGAACAAGGATTAGAAGTTGATATAGAAGGATTTAATGAAAAGTTTAGGCAACATCAAGAATTATCTCGAACTGCTTCGGCTGGTAAATTTAAAGGTGGTCTTGCC
>CANROL010000019.1 GCA_947632255.1 uncultured Bacilli bacterium | reverse complement strand
TTATATTGCAAATTTAGCAACTGCTTAATTAAAGATTGTCCATAAAAATGTGTCTAAAAACTTGACATAAATCCAAACCATGATAGGAAGTTATAAATTTAATAATTCATATAACCAAGCAGAATATGTAGGATATCAATATACATTAGGTGAGAGAAATGGACATACAACAGATAGTAATGCAAAAACTGAATTAGAAAAATGGTTTCAAGAAAATTTAATAGATGAATATAATGCAGGATACATAGATAAAAATGCGGGCTTTTGCGGTGATAGAAGTATAACTTCAGGAACAGGTATAGGAAGTGAAACAACTTACTATGGACCAAATACGAGAACAATAAGTACACATGAACCAACATTCTTATGTGAAGATAAAGAACATGATTTATATACAGTACAAGGAGCAAAAGAAGGAACCAAAAGTTTAACATATCCAATAGGATTAACAACAATAGATGAACAAGTATATGCTGGAAGTACCCGGAGTGGAACTAACAAAAAATATTACTTATATAATAATCAGTATTATTGGACAATGTCGCCCTGTCACTTCGATGGTTCGCATGCGTACGTCTTCTACGTGAGCGGCGTCGGAGGCCTGAACGACTACGTCGACAGCTCGACCGGGCTTCGCCCTGTAATAAATCTGGTATCTGGAACTCTGAAAAATGGAACTGGAATTGCATGGACTTAAAAAGCCCTTTTAATTTATCTTGTATTTGGTTAAAATAAAAACAAGAGGTGCAAAATATGAATCAAGAAAAAATGGGGAGATTTATTCAAACTTTAAGAAAAGAAAATAATTTAACTCAGGAAGAATTAGCCAGTAAACTAAATATTGGAAGAGAAGCTGTAAGTAAATGGGAAAGAGGAAAAACTTGCCCTGATCAACTATCTTTACTTAATATCAGTGAATTATTTAATGTTAGTATTAATGAATTATTATATGGCTCTAAAATTAATAAAAATAATGAAGAAGAAGTAAATAGTATATCTTTAAAATTATATCAAGATAAACAAAAAAGAAATAAAATAATTGTTATTTTAAGTGTTATCTTAAGTTTATTTATCATTCTTTTTCTTTTAACTTATTTTATGAATAATTATAATACTTTAAAATTATATGAAGTAAGTGGGGAAAATGGTCATATAAAAGTTGATGATGGGATAATTGTGCAAAATAAAGATATGATTTATGTTAATATTAAAGCCATATATAATAATCTATATATTGATGAAAATTATTATATAACTAATTTAGAATTATATACTTTAAATAATAATATAAAAGATTTTATTGGAGGCTATAAAGATAATATTATAATCTTTGAATATAATGGTTATAATGAATATTTTGATTTTAAAGATATAAATAATATTTTAAATAATTTATATATTGATGTTACTTTAAATGATGGTCAATTATATACTTTAAAACTTAATTTAAATTTAAAATATAGTAATCATCATTTAGTACCATTTAAAGTAAATAATATCTAAAATATTTGAGCAAGTTTTAAGCAAGTTTTGAGCAAGTCTCATTGACATTGTTATTTGTTTATAAATGATATTTGATATTAGTATTAGATTTAAAAAATTTTTATGATAGAAAAATCTGTCTGTTTAAATAATGGTTTGGTGTATTGCATTAAAAATATATGGACATTTATATGGACATTTATATGGACATTTGCTATAATCTTCTTAAGAGGGTGAAGCTATGATAAATGTAATAGAAGATAAAAGAAATGAATTTAAAATGAAATTAACTGATGATTTTGAAAAAGAGGTTATTGCATTTTTAAATACAGAAGGTGGTAATTTGTTCATTGGAATTGATGACAAAGGTAATATTACAAATAATATTAAAAATATAGATTTACTTCAAAGAACAATTAAAGACCGAATTAAAGATAATATAAGACCATCAACATTAGGATTATTTGATGTTGTAGTAAATGAAAAAAATAATCAGAAATATATTCAAATTATTATAGCTAGAGGAAATGAACGACCATATTATATAAATGGAATGGGAATGACTCCTGATAGTTGTTTTATTAGAATTGGTAGTTCTATTCAAAGCATGAATATGGAAATGATTTTAAATTTATTTTCAAAAAGGACTCGTAATAATTTAAAAAATATAAAATCACCAAATCAAGATTTAGAATTTAAAACTTTGAAAATATATTATCAAGAAAAAGGGTATGAAGTTAATAATAATTTTTTAAGAAAATTAGATTTTTATACAGATGATAATAAATATAATTATATTGCTTATCTTTTAGCTGATAATAATAATATTTCAATTCAATTTGCTAAATATAGAGGTAATGATGTTAATAATTTAATTGAAAATGAAGATTATGGCTTTTGTTCTTTACTAAAAGCTACTGATAATATTTTAAATAAATTAAAGGTGGAAAATAAAACGTATACTAAAATAGAAGCTCCTACTAGAAAAGAAATTAAAATGTTTAATTATGATGCAATAAAAGAATTGGTTACTAATGCTTTAGTTCATAATGATTGGTGTAATGGATATTCGCCTAAATTTGAAATGTTTGATAATAAACTTGTTATTTCATCTAATGGAGGTATTCAAGAAGGAGTTACACAGCAAGAATTTTTAGAGGGATTTTCTAATCCTAGAAATCCAGAATTAATGAGAATATTCAGAGATTTAAATTTTGTAGAACAATTAGGGACTGGGATTCAAAGAGTTTTAAAGATTTATCCAAAAGATATTTTTGAATTTTATCCAAATCATATAAGAGTTACAATTAATTTTGAATTAAATATATTTGAAAAAGAAACCGATTTTATTATTCCTAGTGAATTAAATGAAATTCAATCATCGATTATGAAATTAATTAAAGATAATCCTAATATAACGCAATCTCAGTTAAGTGTATTACTTGGTGTAACAATAAAGACGATATCTAGAAATTTTCAATTTTTAATAAATAATAATTACATAAAAAGAGTTGGTGCTAATAAAAATGGCTATTGGATTATAGTTAAATAATAATACTCTAAGAAATCAATATATACATCCAGCGCTTAATCAAGGACTAATTAAATTAACAATTCCAGATAAGCCAAATAGTAGTAAGCAAATGTATTATAAAGATTAAAACTTATATTTTAGACTAGTAATATCATAAAAAAAATGTTATTATTATGATGTAGAATATAGGTGAAGGTATGAAAAGAAGATTTATTTTTGATGAAACTTTTAATAAAAAAAAGAAAAAGAAGGATCATAAAGATTTACTTTTATATATAGGGTTAGGATTATTAATTTTAATTATTGTTATAATAGTTGTTATTTTAATTGTTAAATTTCATAATAATAAGAAACCTGCTAAACCTATATATGATATAAAAGAAAATATATATATTGAAAGTGGTAGTAGTTTACCAAAAGTTAAAGATTATTTTAATAAATTAGAAAATATTAATGAAGAAGATATTGAAGTTATTTATCCTGAAGATTTAGAAATTAGTTATAACTTTGATTATTGTAGTGAAGAAGAATTGGAAATTATTAATAATGCAACAGAATTTAGTGAAGAGAATTTTAAATGTGCTAGTAAGATATTAAAGCAACCTAACACTTATGGTGTAACTATTAAAATAGATGATTATGAACAAACTGTTTATTTAATAGTTCAAGATACTATTTCACCAACTGTTTTAGTTAAGAATAAAGAAATATATGTTGGGGAAACTTATAAAGTAGAAGATTTTGTGTTAGAATGTAAAGATTCTAGTGATGTTTGTGAATATGGTTATATAGAAGAATTAGATAGTGAAGGTAAGCCAATTAATTATGCAGATTATAAAGATGCTGGGGAATATGTTATTAAATTTTGGGCTGATGATAAATATAAAAACAGAGCTAATCTAGAAGCTAAGTTAACAATTATTGCTCCAGAAAAACAATTATTTAGGGTAACGTTTGATACTGATGGAGGCACAAATGTTAATTATGTTTTAGTAGAAGAAGGTAATGCTATTAAAGAACCGGATGCTCCAACAAAAGATGGATATGTTTTTAGTGGCTGGTATTTAAATAATAACAAATATGATTTTAAGACACTAATAGATAAAAATATAACTTTAAAAGCTAAATGGGAAAAAATAACGGAACCACCTGTTGGTGGAGGAAGTGGGGAAGATGTTCCTGGTCCAACAGTAGTTAGAGTATCTAATGTAAATTTAAATTATAAAAAAATATATTTATTAGTTGGAGAGAGTAAAACAGTTGTTGCTACGGTTAAACCTAATAATGCAACTAATAAAAATGTTACTTGGAGTTCTAGTGATTCAAGTATTGCAACGGTTAACAATGGGGTAATTACAGGAGTTAAAGCCGGTGTTACACATATTATAGCTAGTGCTGATGGAAAAAGTGCTGAAGTGGAAGTAGAGGTACGTGATAATGTTACTACTACTTGTAAATATGGTGATACTAATTATAATCATGATTATATTATGTCAGTTGATTTAACACAAAATGGTTGTGCTGTAAATCCAAATTCCCAACCTAATGAAACTGCAACATCATTGGATTATAAAAAAGCTATGGATGAGTTATTAGATATGGGCTTTAAAATTAATAATTCTAATAATATACAACATAAAGTTGCAAGTTTAGCTAAAATAAAAAATACTAGTGGAACAGGATTAGTAGGATATCAAATTACGATAGAATTAAAAGTATTAGATGAAGATAATCCTTATTATGTTATGAGTGCCACATATATTATTAAACCAGATGGTTCAAGACAGTTTATAACAAATGATATTGTTAAAAATAATATAAAATTCAAATAAAAAATTATAATGCACGATGCATTATAATTTTTTTTACTTACGATTATCTCTAAATCTATCTTTAGGATCTAATATTTTTTTTCTTAAACGAATATCAGTTGGAGTAATTTCGACATATTCATCATCTTCAATAAATTCTAAAGCTTCTTCTAGGCTAAACTTTTTAGGTTTAACTAAATTAATTGCTTCATCACTACCACTGGCCCGAGTATTAGTTAAGTTTTTATTTTTGCATGGGTTAACATCTAAGTCATTTTCTCGATTGTTAATACCTACAATCATACCAACATAAACGTCTGTTGCAGGTTCAATAATAAGGGTTCCACGATCTTGTAAGTTCCAAAGAGAATAACCTAGAGCTTTACCATTTTCCATGGATACTAAAACCCCATTTTTACGATGAGTGATAGGTCCAACATAAGGTTTATAAGTATCAAAACTACGAACCATGATACCTTCACCTTTAGTGTTAGTAATAAAGGAACTACGATAACCAATTAAACCTCTTGTTGGGGCACTAAATTCTAAATGAACATAAGAATTTTCATCATTATTATTAATTAATTCTAAAGTACCTTTTCTTTCTTGTAAATCATTAATAATAGTGCCAGAATAATCACTTGGAACATTGATAATAACTTTTTCAAAAGGTTCACATTTAACTCCATTTATTTCTTCAAAGATAACTTCGGGTTTAGATACGGATAATTCATAACCTTCGCGGCGCATATTTTCAAGTAAAATAGATAAATGTAATTCCCCACGTCCACTTACTTTATAACCATCTGTACCAACTAATTCTTCAACTTGTAATCCAACATTAGTTTCTAATTCTTTTTCAAGTCTTTCTTTAATATGTCTAGTGGTTAAAAATTTACCTGATTTTCCTGCAAAAGGGGAATTATTAACTAAGAAATTCATAGTTAGAGTTGGTTTTTCAATTATAATTGGAGGAAGAGGATCAATATGATCTTTTTCACAAATAGTATCCCCAATAGATATATCATTACAACCTGCGATAATAACAATATCACCATAGTAAGCTACATCTTTTTCAACTTTTTTAATACCTTCATTAACAAATAATTTAGATATTCTAAAGCTTTCTATTTTACCATCATTTTTAACTAAAGTAACTACTTCCCCATTTTTAATTTTACCTTTAGTAACTCTTCCTATTCCTAAACGTCCTAAATAAGAATCATAGGCTAAATTAGATATTTGTAGTTGTAAAGGATCTTCTTCACTACCTTTAAAAGGTTCTACTAAGTTTATTATAGTTTCTAATAAAGGTGATATATCTGTTCCAGGAGTATTTAAATCAAGAGAACATGTTCCATTTTTAGCTATACCATAGATAATAGGAAAATCAAGTTGTTCATCGGTCGCATTTAACTCCATGAATAAATTGAAAGTCATATCAACTACTTCACTTGGACGAGCATCTTTCTTATCAATTTTATTAATAAATAAAATAGGTTTTAAATTTTGTTCTAAAGCTTTATTTAAAACAAAACGAGTTTGAGGCATAGGTCCTTCAGCAGAGTCTACTAATAATACTACTGTATCAACTGTTTTAATAACTCTTTCTACTTCACTAGAAAAATCAGCATGACCAGGAGTATCAACAATATTTATCTTATAATCTTTGTATCTAATAGCACAGTTTTTAGAATAAATAGTTATTCCTCTTTCTTTTTCTAGATCATTAGAATCCATGACTCTTTCTTGAATTTCTTCGTGGTCATTAAAAACCCCATTTTGCTCTAATAAAGCATCAACTAAAGTACTTTTACCAGCATCAACATGGGCAACAACCGCGATATTTATGATTTTTTCCATAAATAACACTTCTTTCTTTTTTCAAAACTATATTAGTTTATCACAAATAAATACATTTAACAAGTCTAAATTACAAGAAAAAACAACTAATTAAGTTGCTTATCTTTCTTTAATAGATTGATTATTAAATAATATTTCTTTAAGTAAATTATTTATTAAAGTATAATTATGATTTTGATAAAATTTACTAAATATTATTTGATTAATTATTTCATTATTTCTTTCTTTATTTAAAGATAAATCTAAATAATTTTTAATAAATAATATATTAATAACTATATCTACATAACGATTGTTATCTATTTCTTTATCAGGATAATCTAAATAAAGTATTCTTCTTAATGTTTCATTATATAAAGATGTAAATCGTTCTTCGGGTGAATATTTAGTAAATTTAGGTAATTCATAATTAAAAAAATTACCATGTTCTAAAAAATAGTCTTCCATATTTTTTAATTCAGGTGTAGATAATAATAAATTCTTTTTAAAGATTAAACTATTTTTAAGAAATGGAGGAATATCTTTCTTAAGATAATTATTTATTCTTAAATATAAAGCAGATAAGAAATAAGGTATTTCATAATTAAAAGAATTATCTTCTTTAAGAGTTTTAATATTATGTTTAATAATAGTTTCTTCTTCATCTAAAGAATCATCATCTATGGGATCTACTTCATCAATTATATAAGCTATTTTTTCATGATTTAAAATACTTTTTAAATTATTATCATTACTAAATAAAGCAATATGCCAACCTAAATTATCAAATTCATAAGAATCATCATTTAAGACAGAATTATAATGAGCTATACACATTTTAATTTTTATAATTTCTAAATATTCTAAATTACATAATTTATTATTTAATTTATTAATTAATTTTTTTAAATATAATATATTTAAAATATTTGTAATATTATTTGTTTCATCTTTAGAAATAATATTATAAGTATTAATTATTTCATTATTTAGTTTAAAAATATTATGATATTCTTCTAAAGGAATATCCATATCTAATACTTTAAAAATTCTAGTATCAATAATTAATTCTTGTAATAAATCATCATCCACTGTTAAAGCTATATCATTAATTAAAATTTCATATAAATCATTTAAATTTTCTATTATATGTAATTCATCATTTTCTAAATAAAAATAATCACTATAATTATCTAATAAAATATCTAAAGCATCATTAAAGTTATAATCTAATTTAGATTGTTCATTATCTTCCATTTTAGTTGTTAGAATATCATAAGCTTGCTCGAGATTAGATATATCTAGAATATCTGTATCATTTATAGTAACATAAAGATTAATTATTTCAAATAAAACAATAATACCATGTAATTGCATATTATTACCCCCAGATGTTTTTTATTATAAATTAGATGAATTTAAAAAGCAATATTTTTTTAATTAAAATAATTTACTTAATTATTAAGTTTTGATAAAATAATAAATGCTAGGAGTAAAAATCATGAATGAAGAAATAATTAAAAATATATGTTTAGAATTAAATATAAAAGAATATCAAGTAAATAATACTTTAAAATTATTAAGTGAAGGATCTACTATTCCTTTTATTGCAAGATATAGGAAAGAAGCTACAGGATCTTTAGATGAAAATGAAATAAATAAAATAAATGAAGTATATACTTATCAAGTTAATTTATTAAAAAGAAAAGAAGATGTTATTCGTTTAATTGAAGAAAAAGGTTTATTAACCGAAGAATTAAAGAATGATATTTTAAAGTGTAATAAATTAATTGAAGTAGAAGATTTATATCGACCATTTAAAGAAAAGAAAAAAACTAAAGCTAGTTTAGCAATTAGTTTAGGTTTAGAACCTTTAGCTAAAGAAATATTTAAAGAAAATAATTTAATTGATGAAGAAGCTAAAAAATATATTAATGATAAAGTTAAAGACATTAATTATGCTTTAGAACAAGCTTGTTATATTGTCGCGGAAAATATTAGTGATAATGCTAAATTTAGAAGTTATATTAGAGATAATATTAAAAAATATGGTCTTATTAAAACTAGTAAAAAGAAAAATAGTGTTGATGAAGATAAAATATATGAATTATATTATAATTATGAAGAAAAAATAAAGTATCTTAAACCTCATAAAGTATTAGCAATTAATCGGGGTGAAAAAGAAAATATTTTAAATGTTGATATTATAAATAATATGGAATTTATTGAAAATTATTTAAAACAAAAATTAATTCATAAAAATAATAAAGCTAGTAATTTATTAGAATTAAGTATTAAAGATTCTTTAAAAAGATTAATTATGCCAAGTGAAGAGAGAGAAATAAGAAGTGAACTTACGGATATGGCTGAAGTTAAAGCAATTGAAAACTTTAGTAGTAACTTACGTAATTTATTAATGATGCCTCCAATAAAAAATAAAACAGTATTAGGTTTTGATCCAGCCTTTAGAACGGGTTGTAAGCTTGCGGTTATAAGTGAAACTGGAAAGTTACTACATATTGATAAAATATATCCTCATGAACCTGTAAATAAAAAAGAAGAAGCGAAAGCTAAAGTATTAGAATTAATTGATAAATATAATATAGATATTATTGCTATAGGAAATGGAACAGCATCAAGAGAAAGTGAAGCTTTTATTGCCGAGGTTATTAAAGAGGCTAAACGCAAAGTTAGTTATATTATTGTAAATGAAGCAGGAGCTAGTGTTTATTCAGCCAGTAAAGTTGCACAAAAAGAATTTCCAGATTTACATGTGGAAGAAAGAAGTGCGGTTTCTATTGCTAGACGTTTAATTGATCCTTTATCGGAATTAGTTAAAATAGAACCTAAAAGTATCGGGGTAGGAATGTATCAACATGATGTAACTCCTAAAAAATTAGATGAAGAATTAGGTTTTGTGGTTTTAACAAGTGTTAACAGTGTGGGAGTAAATGTTAATACCGCTTCTTTTGAACTTTTAAGCTATGTTTCAGGTTTAAATAAAAGAGTAATTGATAAATTATTAGAATATAAAAAGGAAGTTGGGAAAATATTAACTAGAAAAGAACTAAAAAAAGTATTTAGTCCTAAAGTATATGAACAAGCCATAGGTTTCTTAAGAATACCAGAAGCAGATAATTTAGATAAAACCGCCATTCACCCAGAAAGTTATGATATAGCTTTAAAAATACTTGCTAAATATAATTTAACTTTAAGTGATATGGGAACACCAATTATAAAAGAAAAATTAGAAAAGATAGATATTAATAATTTAGCTCAAGAATTAAATAGTGATATTTATACCATTGAAGATATTATAAAATCGTTAATATCACCTTTAAGAGATCCTAGAGATGAATTAGATAAACCAATCCTTAAAAGTGATATATTAGAATTAGATGATTTAGAAGTAGGGATGGAATTAGAAGGAACAGTAAGAAATGTTGTTGACTTTGGGGCGTTTGTCGATATTGGTCTACATAATGATGCCTTAATTCATATATCTGAGATAAGTGATGATTTTATCAAACATCCTAGTGAAGTATTAAATGTGGGGGATATTATTAAATGTTATGTAAAAGAAATAAATAAAGAAAAGAAGAAGGTTTCTTTAACCATGAAAGGAAGTAGTTTATGAGAGATATTTTAATTGGATTATTAATTATTTTAGGAGTATTTTTATTAGCAGATTACTTTTATTCTAATAATCATACTTGTAAAGTAGAATATAATAAAAGTACTAAATGTGGTATTTTAAAAAAAGAATTTATTTCGAATAAGTTAATTTAGACAATTGTAATATTGTCTTTTTTCTTGGGTAATTAATAGAAATTTATTGTTTTGCTTTTTTATTTGTGATATGATATTAATGATAAGGGAGAGAGCTAGGGTGGCACAGTTTTTAAATAAAATTGATATTAATAGTGCTATGAGTAAAAAAGAAGCTACTTTTCAAGGAAATAAGTATCGAATTACTATATTAACAGAAAGATTAATTAGGTTCGAATATAGTGCTGATGGTAACTTTTTTGATAATTTAACGGAATTTGCTAGATTTCGTAATTTTGATATTCCTGAATTTAAAGTAGAAGAAAATGATAAAACCTTAGTTATTCAAACTAAATATTTTGTTTTACAATATATAAAAGAAAAACCTTTTATAGGGCCTAAATATGCTCCAGATAGTTATTTAAAAGTTGGTTTACTTAATAGTGATAAAGTATGGTATTTTAATCATCCAGAAGCTCGTAATTTTGGAAGTATTAAATCTTCTTTAGAAAATGGTTTAAATGGTCCTTTATTGAAAGGATTATATTCTACTGATGGTTTTGCATCTTTTGATGATAGTAATAGTTTAGTATTTTTAGACGATGGCTTTTTAGTTAAACCTACTTCGAAGAGAATAGATACTTATTTATTTATATATCGAAGAGATTTTGGTTTATGTTTAAAAGATTATTTTACTTTATCCGGATATCCGCCTTTAATACCTAGATATGCTTTAGGTTTATGGTGGAATAAAGATGTTATATATAGTGAAAAAAATATTAGAGAATTATTAGAAACTTTTAATAATAAAGAGATACCTATTTCGGTTTTTTTGTTAAATGAGTTTTGGCATTTAAAAGATAAAACTGATTTAAATAAAAATAAAACTGGTTTTACTTTTGCTAAAGATTTATTTCCTAATCCTTTGGAATTAACTAATTATATGCATAGTATTGGGGTTAGATTAGGTTTAAATATAGATCCAGTAGAAGGAATAAGTGATTTTGAAGAAAAATTTAGAACTATTACTACAGAATTAGGTTTAATAAATGCCCGTAATATTCCTTTTAATGTTTTTGATAAGCCTTTTATGATGGTTTATTTTGAACATTTAATTAAACCATTAAATAATTTAGGTGTAGATTTTTATTGGATAGATTATAAAAATAATTTAGAGATATTGAGAGCTTTAAGTAATTATCATTTTAATTATTTTGATAATACTAGTAGACCTATGTTAATGGCTCGCAATGGAACTGTTGCATCTCATTTATTGGGTGTTTCCTATTCAGGACCAACAGAAGTAAGTTTTGATACTTTAGCGTATTTACCATTTTTTAATAGTAGTGCATGTAATATTGGTTTTTCTTTTTGGAGCCATGATATTGGAGGTTTTAGGGGTGGATTAGAAGACAGTGAATTATATACTCGCTTTGTCCAATTTGGTACTTTTAGTCCAATATTTAGATTTTCTAGTGAAAGAGGACATTTTTATAAAAGAGAACCTTGGAAATGGGATGTTAAAACTTATACTATTGCTAAAGAATATATTCAATTAAGACATCGTTTAATACCATATATTTATAGTGAATGTTATAATTATCATAAAACTGGTTTACCTTTAATCCAACCTTTATATTATAGTTATCCAGAAATATATGATGAACCTCTGTA
>CANROL010000018.1 GCA_947632255.1 uncultured Bacilli bacterium | reverse complement strand
GTTGCGGCACTAGTAATTGTGATACCTCTTTCTTTTTCTTGATCCATCCAGTCCATTTGGGATTCTCCATCATGAGTTTCCCCAATTTTATGAGTTATTCCAGTATGGAATAAAACTCTTTCTGTAAATGTTGTTTTACCGGCATCAATATGAGCCATGATACCAATATTTCTTATTTTATCTAAACTAACATCTCTTGCCATAATAAACTACCATCTATAATGAGCAAATGCTTTATTTGCTTCAGCCATTTTATGAGTATCTTCGCGTTTCTTAACTGCGCCACCAACTCCATTTGCAGCATCAATAAGTTCATTTGCTAAATTAATGGCCATACCCTTTCCATTTCTTGTTTTTGCATAATTTACTATCCAACGAAGTGCTAAAGTTTGAGCACGTTCATCAGTTACTTCCATTGGTACTTGGTAGTTAGAACCACCTACCCGACGGGATTTAACTTCTAAAGCAGGCTTAACATTTTCTAAAGCTTGATTATATACTTCCATTGGATCTTTACCAGTTTTTTCTTTGATAATATCAAAAGCTTCATATAAAATCTTTTCCGCAGTACCTTTTTTACCACTTTTCATAATGCGGTTTATTAATTTAGTAACTGTTTTTGAATTATATATTGGATCTGGTAAAACATCTCTTTTTATTGCACGTCTTTTACGCATAATTAAATCTCCTTTCTTTATTATTTAGGTCTTTTAGTACCATATTTACTACGACCTTGTTTACGATTGTTTACTCCTTGAGTATCAAGTGTACCTCTTACAATGTGATAACGAACACCGATTAAGTCTTTAACACGACCGCCTCTTACTAAAACAACACTGTGTTCTTGTAAATTGTGTCCTTCACCTGGAATATAGCAATCTACTTCTTTACCATTAGAAAGTCTTACACGAGCATATTTTCTTAAAGCTGAGTTAGGCTTCTTTGGTGTCTTAGTTCCAACACGAGTACAAACTCCACGTTTTTGAGGTCCTTTTGTATCAGTTTGATGTCTAGTCATAGCATTATAACCGACATTTAAAACTGGAGATTTACTCTTTTTAGTTTTACTTTTTCTGTTCTTCTTTACAAGTTGATTAATTGTTGGCATAATTTCCTCCTCCTATTAACACACATCCTGGTGTATCATAATTCCTATTAAATTAAGTTCTACCAAGGCAGAACCTAAATTTAAAATGTACAAATAATATAACATTATAGTATATGAAAAGTCAAGTATTTTTTGCATATTAATTTTAATTTTCGTTATTTTTAATTTTTATAATTTAAAACCGGATATCCTTCTTCACTTTGAATCCAATCTATTAATTTTATGTTATTTATTATTTCTTTTACTTCATTACTTTCATCTTTAAATATTTCACTTAAGTTAATGCTATTTATATTATTATTTAATGTATCTGTAAATGTTTTATTTGTCATTTCTGTTGATGACATACCTATTATTTCATTATCAGTTATATTGCTTCCCTTTATTCCTGAATCATTTTTATAGTAAAAGTTATTTATACTATAAGTCATATCTGAATTAATAAAACCTAATTCATATTTAGTTTTACCTTCTAAAGTTCCAATATTATAAACATTATTTATTATATTAACTGTATTTTCAACAGAATTTATACCATATGAATTAGATGTGGGATTACTAATATTACCAGTATTATATGAATTTAAAATATAAATATTAGAATTATTATTATAACCTACTAATCCCCCAGCAACAGAGGCATTGGTTCCCGCAATTACATCACTACTGATTTTTCCGTGATTAGTTGACCCATCTATTATAGCAACAGCATTTTCAGTATTACACCCTATTAAGCCTCCTACTCTATTGCCACCAGATATGGAACCGGTGTTATAAGAATTTGTTATAACAGCAATGGCTGATTTTCCTTCATATGTATTATTATTGCCAATTAATCCTCCCAATGATAAACTTTGATTGGCTTCATATGTCTTTTTATTATTAATTATATTACCTGAATTATAACTATTATCAATTGTTATAGAACCATAACTACGGCCAATTATGCCACCTAAATTTATGGCTCTTTCTATTTCATTATTAGAAATAATTTCACCTGCATTATGAGAATTTGTTACAATTATTTTCGATAATGATCCATTATCTCTACCTATTAAACCTCCTATATACCCTCCTCCTAATGTTTGAGTTAAGGTTCCATAATTATGGCAATTATCTATTTTTAAAGTTGTATTATCAGCAACAATTCCTACAATGCCACCTATATTATTAGAATCTTGAATATTACCATAATTAGAACTATTTGTGACTATCACATTACTACGAGCTTCACCAATTATTCCCCCATTGGTGCTATTTGAAACAGCACCATTAACATTTATTTTATTAATAACATTTTCAATAACACTATTCGTAGCACGATAAATAATTCCAGAAGCTTGGAAATTTGTAGCGGTCACATTACCTGATACAGTAATATTTTTAATTGTACCATTGTTGACAAAGCCAAATAAAGCCACTTCTTTATCAGTTTGCTGATAATTAATATAAAGGCTGTTTATTATGTGATTATTACCATCAAAAGTTCCCATAAAAGGATAGCTATTAGAACCAATTGTTGTAAAACCACTTCCACTTATTTGAGCATTCTTTATACTTACATCTTCATAATCTGCATCTTTTTGAAAATCTAAATCTTTTTCTAGTTTTATATATAATCCTTCATAGGTGTTTCCTGAGTTTACAGAATTACTTAATTCTACTAAATCATTTATACTGTTTATAATAATAGGATTTTCTTCTGTTCCATAATATCCTGGTATAGCATCAAAATAGATTATACATTTACTTCTTTTTTCTAAATCTTTAATGATGTGTTCCCCATCACTATTGGTATATACTTTTCCTGTTATTTTTTCATTTTCATTATTTATAAAACAATAGCTCTTTGTTTCATTTATAGTATATCCTTTACTTGGCATAGCTTCTACTTCTTGATAACAATTTTTATTATTAGTATCTATACAACTATTTTGTTGAATATACATAGCCATTACTTTAAAGTCATATGGGGTATAGTTTATTACTCCATCTACAATTGTTACATGATCGGTTGATGTAAATTCCGCATGACTTACAAATAAAGTTACGACTAATATTAAACTAGTTATTATTAAAGTTGGTATTAATAGTTTCTTTTTATCGAAAGATTTTAATGTTACAAATTTCATATATTAACCACCTCGGTTAATATATTGGTATTTATTGTATTAAATACCCCCCCCCAGACGTATGTTTGTTCCATTTTTATCTCTCCTATTCTTTGATTTTTTTTATAGATTTGTGAATTATTTTACCCACTTTATCTATCTTTTAACTATCCTAATATTAGCATTTTTTTATGTCTTTTGCAAGTAAAATTGTATTTTAATTTTTATAATTTAAAACTGGATATCCTTCTTCACCTTGAATCCAATCTATTAATTTTATGTTAGTTATTATTTCTTTTACTTCATTACTTTCATCTTTAAATATTTCACTTAAGTTAATGCTATTTATATTATTATTTAATGTATCTGTAAATGTTTTATTTGTCATTTCTGTTGATGACATACCTATTATTTCATTATCAGTTATATTGCTTCCCTTTATTCCTGAATCATTTTTATAATATGTTTTAGATATTGTTTTATCTATAACAGAATTTATACTAGCCATCATATATGGAGTATTTTCTGATGAAACATCACCATAATTGTAAACATTATATAATTTAAGTTTATTAAAAGTTGAAGGCGAGCTTTTTCCAAATGTACCAATTCCATATGCAGAGGAACTATTAATTCCTTCTTTTCTAGATGTTAAATTACCAAGATTATAGCTATTTAAGATTAAGGTATTATTATTGTAATGAGTTAAACTTAATATTCCTCCTACAGTATCTATTCCACTTATATTGCCTAAATTATAACTATTTAAGATATAAGCATTGGCAATATTAGTATTACCATTATTAAATCCTATAATTCCTCCTGATTCTGCAGAAGATCTAGAAGTAGTAGTACTAAAGGTTATTTTAGAATTATCTATGGTACCTGTATTATATGATTTATTTATTATAGTTCTTGCGTTACCTTCATTTAAGCCGATTATTCCACCTTCATATGTACCATTTAATATTTCACCTGTATTATAACAATTATTTATATATACTAAATTAGAGGTTGCATTAGCATTATATATTTGTCCTATTATACCACCTGTATTTGCCCTTATAAACCTTTCATAACTAGTTCTTGTATTTTCTATTTTGCCTGTGTTAAATGAATTTTCAATTGTAGCATTACCATATAACAAGCCAAAAATACCACCAATGCTAATTTCTTTATTGTCTACCAAGGTGTTTTTTATTTCGCCTGTATTACTAGAATTTTTTATAATCGTGGTTACAGTACCATCATTTCTATCATATCCTAATATTCCCCCAGCTGCAAATTGACCAATATTAATGGTTATTGCTCCTTTATTATGAGAATTATTTATAGTTAATGTTCCTGTATTGCTATATCCAACTATACCTCCATCAGCATAGCCGCCTTTAATATTACTATAACTTGTACAATTGTTTATTTCATTTTTTACATGTGTCCATCCTACTATACCACCTAAAGCATAACTATCCATTGTGCTTTCTATATCTAAATTGGTTGTACAATTATTTATTTTAGAATTTTCTAATCTACCTACTACTCCTCCTATATCTGCAATTACTGTAGTTTTTATTGAGCCTGTGACGGTTAAATTGTTTACTTCACCATTTAATACATAACTAAATAAACCTAAATAATAATTTTTATAACTACTATTATTTATATATAAGTTTATTATTTGTTTTTTATTACCATCAAATATTCCTTTAAAAGGATTTGAGGTTACTTCATTTCCACTTAATCCTATGGGGGTAAAACCACTTCCACTTATTTGGGCATTCTTAATACTTACATCTTCATAATCTGCATCTTTTTGAAAATCTAAATCTTTTTCTAGTTTTATATATAATCCTTCATAGGTGTTTCCTGAGTTTACAGAATTACTTAATTCTACTAAATCATTTATACTGTTTATAATAATAGGATTTTCTTCTGTTCCATAATATCCTGGTATAGCATCAAAATAGATTATACATTTACTTCTTTTTTCTAAATCTTTAATGATGTGTTCCCCATCACTATTGGTATATACTTTTCCTGTTATTTTTTCATTTTCATTATTTATAAAACAATAGCTCTTTGTTTCATTTATAGTATATCCTTTACTTGGCATAGCTTCTACTTCTTGATAACAATTTTTATTATTAGTATCTATACAACTATTTTGTTGAATATACATAGCCATTACTTTAAAGTCATATGGGGTATAATTTATTACGCCATCTACTATTGTTACATGATCTGTTGATGTAAATTCTGCATGACTTACAAATATAGTTATTACTAATATTAAACTTGTTATTATTAAAGTTGGTATTAATAGTTTCTTTTTATCGAAAGATTTTAATGTATTGGTATTTATTGTATTAAATACCCCCCCCCAGGCGTAAATTTGTTCCATTTCTATCTCTCCTATTCTTTGATTTTTTTCATAGATTTGTGAATTATTTTACCCATTTATAAATGAGTTCTTTTAAATTTTCATCTACTCTATTTTTTTCTAATTTAATAATACCATTTTTCTTTTCTTTTTTCAAGTATATTAAATACTTTAATTTTAACTTAAAATTAGAGTACAATGTTATCTATAATCTAATTCAGGGTAACCATTTTCACCCATTTTCCATTTTTGCAAGGTATAATCTTTTAATAATGAATCTATATCTTGTAAGTTAATACTGCTAATATTATCATTTAATACATTTACAAAACTAGATTGCTGCATGGCTTCTCTATTCATAGCTGTCCCAACATTAGATAGATTAGAACCAGCAAGAATATTATTATAGTACGTATTTAAAATTTTTGTCTGACCATTAGTACTAATATATCCTATTGCATAAGAAATATTGCCACTTATAGTACCTAAATTATAACAATTATTAATGTAAAAATTAGTATACTTATCTTCAATAGGATTACCGTAAATTAAAGCTATTCCGTTAGCATGTCCTCCACTTATAACATTACCAACATTATAAGAATTTATAATATTAACATTACTACCAAAATCATGAACACCTATTATCCCTGACACAAAATATCCAGAATATCCCGATTCGGCACTTAATAAATTATTATTATAACTATCTAATATATTTACATTACTGCCAGCGCTATAGCCTATTATACCACCCATACGTAAATCATATTGGTTTTGATTATTTACTTTTATTATGGCGGAATTATAAGATTTTTTTATTGTAATATTTGCTGTATTAGTTGTACCTATTATTCCACCAGAATCATTTCCATTAGTTATATTTCCTTCATTATAAGAATTAACAACATTAAATTGAGCACCTTGAGCCAAACCAATTAAGCCTCCTAAAGCATTATGTTTGCCCACTTTATATTGGTCATGAATTAAAGTAAGATCACCAGTATTTTTAACATTTTCTAAAGTAACATTTACCAAAGATAAGCCTATTATACCACCTATATAACTTGTTCTATCTGTTTCCATTGTATCACTTACAATTCCATCATTATAAGAGTTTCTAATTGTAATACCATAATTAGAATTAGAAACATTAGCCGCCCCGATTAAACCACCTACTCCTTGGACATCACCAATACCTATTTTAGAAATTTTCCCCTTATTATAACTATTATCAATTGTTAAATCACCATTTCCAAAACCACCAATAATACCTCCTATCCAAGCTCCTCCATTTACTGTAGCTTCATTATAACTATACGTAACTTTACTATTGCTATAACTAGCTCCAACTAATCCACCAGTAGACCAATCTCCTGAATCATTAGTTATAGTTCCAAAACTAGCACAATTAGTCAACTCAGAATTAATAATAGCACCAACAACTATGCCAATATTATTAGGATTTGCAGTTTTAATATTACCAATTACTTTTAAATTACTAATATTACTATTTTGAATACTTCCAAATAAACCTAATGTTCCTCCAATAAGTGTTGTATTATTTATAAATAAATTTTCTATTCTTTTATTATTTCCATCAAATGTTCCTTTAAATGGATGACTATCTGTTCCTATTGGTGTAAAACCACTTCCACTTATTTGAGCATTCTTGATATTTATATCTTCATAATCTTCATCACTTTGAAAATCTATATCTTTTTCTAATTTTATATATTGCCCTTCATAGGTGTTTCCTGAATTTACGGAATTACTTAATGCTACTAAATCATCTATACTATCTATAACTATTATTTTTGTTAATTCGACATTTACTTCACCATTAAACTCCGCTTTCATATTATGGTTTTGATCTTTATTTGTTTCTACAAATTCTATTTCTAAGGTATATGTATATGTTGTTTTTGCTTCTACTTTCTTTGTTTCTATGGCTAGTATAATTTTCCCATTTTCTATTCCGGTTAAATCCCCTTTTCCTATTTCTTTACCATCTTGGTCTTTTAGAATATATCTTAATTCTTCGGCATCTTTTTCACACATATTTTCAAAATCTTTATATGTTTCGTCATTACATTTTTTAAATGTATTCTTTGTTATATTTAAATATATTCCATATGTTGCTTCATTAAAGTCTGTTCCTGGTTCTATGGTGACTTCTATTTCTTTTGTTAGTTTATCACCAGGTTTAGCTAATGTACTACTTACTTTATCTTTGGCATCATATGTTATTTTTATTGTTTTGGCAGTTTGAGAAGTTACACTTCCTCCTGTACCTGTAGTATTAGTTTGTACTAAAAAATAAGCAAAAGTTGTTCCTATACTAATTAGTGCAATAACTGCGATAATTAATATAAGATATTTAGAAATACCCCCCCCCCCAGAACGTGTGTTTGCTTCATTTTTATCTCTCCTATTCTTTGATTTTCTTATAGATTAGTGAATTATTTTACCCACTTTATCTATCTTTTAGCTATTTTAATATTAACATTTTTTTATGTCTTTTGCAAGTAGATTAATTTACTTTGTAAAATTTCACTTAATCTTCACTTTATCCTGAATATACTTTAATTGTTAGTAATATACTATTAATGTAATACTAAAAATGTTGACATTTTCAAGAAAAAGTATTACACTATAATTAGTTCATCGACCTAGTGTCTGAAAGAGCGGAGAAAACGGTATATATTAAAATATACCGTTTTCGTTTGCTTTTTGCTCTACTTCTTTTCTTTTATGATTATAAATAATGGGATAGGCAGTTTGTAATAAATATCCATTTTTTCTTTCCGATAATACAATGAGATAATCTAATTTTTTACACCAAATGCATATATCATTTTTATCTTTATATATTTTTAAATTATTACACTGTTTATCACTGCAATTGTTAAAAATTTTTTCGATTAATGGGATATATATCATTCTGTTTTTTTCATAGATTCTTAATCCTAAATTATTTTTCATGGATACAATATGCTCATAGCCTTGTTCTTTCATTGTGTGTAAATCTTTTTCTGATTTTAGTAAAAGTATTTTCCCTTTAAAAGTAATTTTGCTTTTTAAAAGTGTATTATTATATATTTGATATGACTCCTCTATCAAAGCATTTGTATCCTTATTTATATCCAATTTTAAATTTTCATATTCACATTTATTTATCATTGCTTTTTGGTTTCCATCTAAATACATCGAATTTACTATGAAAAACTTTTGGTGAAGTTGTATATTTTAAACTTTGTCCAGTTTTTTCCATTATAAGATTTATTATTTTTGATTTTGCATTATCTTTAGTATTTAAATTTCTATTTAAATAAGAAACCGCACCTATCAATATATCTGTCAACTGAATTATTTCTATTTCATCAGAACGTACCAATTGAATATTTTTTACCACATCATTATAAAATGCGTAAAGAAGATTATTTAATACCTGTCTTAATTTTTTAACTTTTATACCACCATTAGTATCTTTAATATCCATATAAATATAATATTCATCATCAATACTTACTATTTCTTTCAGTAATAAATAATAAATTCGATAATACCAATCATCATAAGTTAAAGAATACTTTTCTAAATTGAGTTTTTTCTTTTCAGGAGCTATAACACATCTAAATTTC
The DNA here is from genome assembly GCA_947632255.1 of uncultured Bacilli bacterium. Lineage (GTDB taxonomy): Bacteria > Bacillota_I > Bacilli_A > RF39 > UBA660 > Caccenecus. Next base: position 3,084 of record CANROL010000018.1, on the reverse strand, counting down.
AAATCATCATTAGAAAAGAAATAATCAATTAATTCAGCATAAAAGGCGAACTTATTATTACTTACTTTATGCCATTTTATTTCAGCTTTTTTAATATTATATTTTTCTTCTATTTTTTTAATCTCTTTATTAATTTTTCTGGCATTATGTTTTGAGCAAAAAACACCACCTATTATCATAATATCATTACCATCATGTTGTAAATGGCAACTTTCATCACAATAAATATTGTACTTCAAAATATCACCTCTTTTGTACTTAAATTATACCATTTTTCTAGTTAAAAAGCGAGGATATATAATAACTATAACTATATTGAAATTTTTATTTTAGAATTTAAATATATGATTTTTAGAGGGAAAAACTTTTAGCAAAATTTACTTTGTAAAATTTCACTTAAATTTCACTTTATCCTAGTATATTATACTTAATTATTAGTAATTGACTTAAATTATAAAATTACTTATAATTTTAAGTGTATTCTTTAAATATAATTTAAAGGATTAGAAAGGAAAAATATGTTAGAATTAAAAAATATAACTAAAAATTATTTAGGTGGTACAAATAAAGTTACTGCCTTAAAAGGAATTGATTTAAAATTTCGAGAAACGGAATTTGTTAGTATATTAGGTCCAAGTGGATGTGGTAAAACTACCCTTTTAAATATAATTGGAGGCTTGGATAATTATACAACTGGGGATTTAATTATCAATGGTAAATCAACGAAAAATTTTAAAGATAAAGATTGGGATGCTTATCGTAATCATCGAGTTGGTTTTGTTTTTCAAAATTATAATTTAATTCCACATCAAACAGTATTAGCAAATGTTGAACTTGCTCTTACTCTTGCCGGCATAAATAAAAAAGAAAGACGAAGAAGAGCCATACAAGCATTAAAAGATGTTGGTTTAGAAGATCAAATGCATAAAAAGCCTAATCAAATGAGTGGTGGGCAAATGCAAAGAGTTGCAATTGCGAGAGCCTTGGTAGGAAATCCCGATATTTTACTTGCTGATGAACCAACAGGAGCTTTAGATACTAAAACTAGTGTGCAAATCATGGAGTTATTAAAGAAAATTGCTAAAGAAAAACTAGTAATTATGGTTACTCATAATCCTGATTTAGCTAGTAATTATTCCACGCGAATTATTAAATTATTAGATGGCAAAGTAATTGATGATAGTAATCCCTATGAAGAAGAAGATAAAAAAGAAAAGCAAGGCAAAACTGATAAAACAAGTATGTCATTTATAACAGCTTTAAGTCTTAGTTTAAATAATTTACTTACAAAAAAAGGTCGAACTATTTTAACATCATTCGCCGGTTCTATTGGAATAATTGGAATAGCACTGATATTATCTTTATCAAATGGGATGCAAAGTTATATTGACCATGTAGAAGAAGATACCCTATCAAGTTATCCTATAACTTTACAAGAACAAACAATGGATACCGCGGCTTTACTTGAGGCCGCTAGTAATACTTCTAGTATTCAAAAATATAATGATAATAAAATTCATTCCTTAAATATCACTAATGAAATGTTATCTTTAATGAGTCATGGAGCTAAAACTAATAATTTAGAAGCTTTTAAAAAATATATTGAAGATAATAAAGAAGATTTTGATAAATATACTAATAATATCCAATATAGTTATAATTTAGATTTAAATATTTATAAAGAAAATAGTGATGGTTATACTCTTGTTAATCCTAATCAAATGATTGAGCAAATGGGTATGGGAACCATGAATGAAATGTCAGATCTTTTTAGTGGTGGTATGAGTACATATAATGCTTTTTCGGAAATGTTAGATAATCAAGAATTATTACAAGAACAATATGATATTTTAGAAGGACATCTTCCTACTAATTATGATGAAATAGTTATTGCCGTGAATAAAGATTATATGTTAAGTGATTATACTTTATATGCTTTAGGTTTATTAGATAGTAATGATTTTATTAATAAATATCAAGCTGTTTTAAAAGGTGAAGAAGTCGAAAGCTTACCAGATATATCATATACTTATCAAGAATTATTAGATTTAAAATATAAAGTAGTTCTTAATACTGATTATTATGTTTTAAATAAAGGGGTATATTATGATGAGAGAAATAACAAAGAATTCTTAAATAAAATATTAGATAATGCTTTAGAACTTAAAGTTGTAGGTATTATTAAACCAAAAGAAGAAACACTTGCTAATACTAGTGCTTATGGTGGTATATATTATTCTTCCCTTTTAACTAAATATGTTATTGATAAAATAAATGATACTGATATTGCGAAAAAGCAATTAAGTAATAAAGATATTAATGTTTTAACAGGAAAAGAATTTAGTACAAAAGAATTTAATATAAATGATTTAAGTAAAGAAGAATTAGCTTATTTTCAAAATTTAGCTAGTACAGATCCTGAATTATTTAATGAAATGATGAATAATTATAAAGAAAATGCTGAAGCAACATATGAAGCTAATTTACAAAAATTAGGAATTGTTGATATAAATCATCCATCTGTAATTAATCTTTATGCTAAAGATTTTGATTCTAAAGAAGAATTAAATAATTTAATTAAAACTTATAATAACAATAATACTGAAGAAAACCAAATTAGTTATACCGATTTTATTGCGGTTATGATGAGTGGAGCATCAAATATTATTAATATTATTAGTTATGTTTTAATGGCTTTTGTAAGTATTTCTTTAGTAGTATCTTCAATAATGATTGGTATTATTACATATATTTCAGTATTAGAAAGAACTAAAGAAATTGGTATTTTAAGAAGTATTGGAGCTTCTAAAAAAGATATTTCGCGAGTATTTAATGCTGAAACTTTAATTGTGGGGGCAACGGCGGGAGTCTTAGGTATATTAGTTACTTTACTTTTAAATATTCCGATTAATTTAATTATTAAATCTTTAACTGATATTAATCATATATCAAAACTACCTTTTGTGGGTGCTGTTGTTTTAATATTAATAAGTATCTTCTTAACTATTATTGCTGGTTTAATTCCGGCGAAAATGGCTAGTAAAAAAGACCCTGTTGAAGCTTTAAGAACGGAATAAACAATTA
>CANROL010000017.1 GCA_947632255.1 uncultured Bacilli bacterium | reverse complement strand
GGATATGGTACTAAGTTAGTTAATAATTTACTTGGAGCCATTGAAGATAGTAAACATAACAGTGTTGAACGTTTAATCTTTGGTTTAGGCATTAAAGGAATTGGTGCTAAAAATGCTAAATTACTTGCCAGTACTTATAAAAACATTGATAATTTAGCTCAAGCATCATATGAAGATTTAATAACCATTCGAGATATTGGGGAAATATTAGCTTTAAATATTGTTAGTTATTTTCAAGATATTAACAATCTAAATTTAATAAATACTTTAAAAGAATTAGGCTTAAATATGAATTATATAGGAAGTGCCACCAAAGAAAACCCTAATTTTACCAACAAAAAATTTGTTATAACCGGTACTATTAGTTTTATGAGTCGTGATGAAATCAAGGCTTTAATTGAAGATTATGGTGGTAAAGCCATCGATTCTGTTAGTAAAAATACCGATGTTGTAATTGTTGGTGATTCCCCAGGTAGTAAATATACTAAAGCAACTAGTTTAGGAATTACCATCTGGGATGAAAATAAATTTCAAGAAATTATCAACAATTTGTAAATAATTGACATTTATAATAGTAAAATATTGTAAAGTAATTATAAATTGCGACATTAACTATTTTTTGATATAATATGTAAAGAGGCGAAAATAATGAAAAAAATTAAGAAATTTTGGCAAGAAAATAGTGTTTTACTAGTTTTATTATTAATTTTAATTATATGTGTTATTGCCATTTCTGTTGTAGTTGTAACTTATTTTGTTGGTGAATCAACTGATAAATATGGTGATCGTTTAGAAGGTATTGAAAATCATCCTTTTACTAATAAAGATATAGAAGAAATTACCGCCAAAATTGTTGAAGATGAAAAAATTAACGAAGCCAAGATTGAAATAAGTGGAAAAAGAATTATTATTAAAATTTTATTCGTTGATAAAGTGACTTTAGTCGAAGCTCAAAGTAAAGCTCTTTCTACTTTAGAATATTTTAGCGAAGATACCTTAGGTTTTTATGATTTAGAATATAATTTACAAGCTAATGCCACCGATGACAGTGATGGTTTTACGATAACTGGTTCTCATAATGTCAATGGTTCAGGTGGAATTGTCTGGAATAATAATACTGTCTTTGAAGTGGAAGAAGAGTAGGTCAAAATGAAAAATAAAAAAAAGATTATCCTAGCCATCATAGTTATTATCATTCTTGTTATAATTGGTATTACTTCATATAATATTTTAACAGATGAAAACAAACTAAGTGCTAGTGAAAAAAGATGGATAAATAATAATATTAATACAGTTCAAAATATCAAAGTCATCAATGATGTCAATATCTTTGGTAAAAATGGAACTGGTGTTTTCTATGATTTTCTAAATGATTTTAAAAATGTTTATCGTTTAGAAATTAATCCTGTAACTTATAATTTAGGTGAACCCACAACTGGTTTATCTTTAAGTGTTAAAAATACTTTAAATAATGATGATTATATATTTTATACTGATCATTATGTTTTAGTAAGTAAAGAAAAAGAAACTATTACCAATTACCAAGACTATCAAAATAAAAAAATTGGTATTATAAGTGATAATTTATCTTATATAAGTAGCTATTTACAAATGGTTAATGAATTAAATTTAATTGGTTACAATAATAAAACTGATTTACTATCTGCCTTTGCAACCAATGAAGAAATAAATTACATGTTAGTTCCTCTTACTTTATATTTAGATGAAATAATTACCAATGATTATTATATTGTAAATCATCTAGGGGATGTTAAATTATATTATACTATTTCTTCAGATAATTCTAATTTAGCTAAAATTTTAATAAAATATTACAACAATTGGTATCAAGATAATTTAGATTTATACTTTAAAAAAGCCGAATTTAATTTATTTACCACAGCCTTAAATATTACCGATACCGAAATAGATGCTCTTCAAAGTATTAGTTATGAATATGGTTTAGTAAATAATAGTCCCTATGAAGTTTTAATGAGTGGCAACTATGGTGGTATTACTTCTATTTACTTAGATAATTTTGCTAAATTTTGTAATATTGATGTTAATTACACCAAATATCGCAACATTAATACCTTTAATAAAGCTTTAAAAAATAATAAAATTGACCTTTATTTTGATTATTATAATATAGATAATAATTATTATTCTATTGATTCCAATATATTACTTGAATATAGCATTATTGCACCATTAGATAAAAACTTAATTGTAAATTCCCTAAATAGTTTAGCTAATCAAACAATATATATAGAAGAATCTAGCATTTTAAAACCTTATTTAACAAACATTCCTAATCTTAAAATTAAAACATATAAAAACGTTCATGATTTAAAAAAATTAAATAAAAAAGATGCTATTATAGTAATAGATAAAAATTCTTATGATTTATATTCTTCTAAAGAATTAAATAATTATTCTGAAAGATATCATGGCACTATTCCCGCAACTTACAACTTTAAATCTAAAAACAACAGTGCTCTTTATCGTTTATTTACTAAATATGCTATGACTTTAGATGCTAAAGAAATGATTACCAAAGGAATGTATTCTTATAGTTTAACTCAAAAAACTGGTTCTTTATTAGGTACCATTGCTAAATATATCTTAATTACAATTACTGTTGTCTTCTTAATAATTATTATTTTCTACAAAAGTAGTAAAAGAGTAAAAATAGCTAAAAAAATCAAAAAAGAAAATAAGATTAAGTTTATTGACCAATTAACATCTTTAAAAAATCGTAATTACTTAAATGAATATATTAATAATTGGAATAATAATACAGTTTATCCTCAAACGATGATTGTCATTGATTTAAATAATATTCAATTTATTAATGATACTTTAGGTTATGAAGAAGGGGATAAACAAATTCAAGCCGCGGCTAATATTTTAATAAAAACTCAACTTGATAATTCTGATATAATGCGTACAGATGGTAATGAATTTTTAATATATTTAGTGGGATATAGTCAAAAACAAGTAACCAATTACATTCATAAATTAAATAAAGAATTTAAAAAATTACCTTATGAATATGGAGCTGAATTTGGTTATTCCATGATTACAGATAACATTAAAACTATTGAAGATGCCCTAGTGGAAGCAACCGATGAAATGAAAAAAAGTAAGAAAAAAACAGAAGGGGAACCAAATGAATAATAAGATTAAAAAGGGGGTTAAGAATTTTTTAGAAATATTAAATAAACCAGAAATGAAAATTCTTCCCGGTCATCTTGCTTTTTCTTTTGTTTTATCAATAGTACCTACCTTAACTATCTTAACTTATGTTGCCTCTGCTTTTCATGTTTCTCTAGATTTTATTAGAAACTTTATAACTCAAGCTTTTAGTCAAGATTTTGCCAACATGTTATTAGGAGTTAATATGCAAGTTACTGCCGATTTCAATTTTTACTTAACTCTTATAATAGGTTATATTATTGCTAGCAATGGGGCTAGTGCAATTATAGTTAGTTCTAACATGATTTATGGTATTGAAAACAATAGCTTTTTAAAAAGAAGACTTAAAGCTTTAGCCATGATCCTTATTATTATATTATTATTTGTTTTTATGTTAATATTTGGTATTTTTGGTAACAAAATTTTAGAAATGCTAGAATTTATGGATATAAGTAAAAAAGTAATTACTAATATAACTTTAGTTTTTAGTATTTTACGAGGACCTATTGCTTGGTTTATTATGTTTGTTTTAATTAAAATTATCTTTACCATGGCACCTGATAAAAAAATACCAAGTAATGAAGTTAACAAAGGTGCTATTTTTACCACAATAGGTTTTATTATCTCAACATCTATCTTTTCTTTATACACCACAAAATTTGCGAGATATGATGTTTTTTATGGTAATTTAGCAAGTATTGTCGTTTTAATGATTTGGTTCTTTTTACTATCATATATTTTTACAATTGGTTTAGCCTTAAATTATCGTCATGAAGAAAAAACTAATGAAAGTCAATAAAATAAAGAATGCATGTATTGATTTTTTTCGACAAAAAGACATAAGATTTTATATGCCTTTTTTCAATACTGAAGTGTTGCAATTAATATTTAAATTAACATAAATGAAATTTTGACAAACTCTAAATTATATGTTAGAATATACATTCGTTTGGAGGTAAAACTATGAAAATATCTAATATTATAGCAAAAATTAATAATCCTAAAATTTTAATTAGCTTAAAAGAATATTTAAAAAATTCTTGTTATAGTGAAAAAATTACCTATGGAACTATTATATTAGCTCTACTAATATCTATAAAATATGAATCTAAAAACTTAGATTTAGATAAATCATATTTAAAAGATAATTTAGATTTTAATAGTATGAGTTTATTTGATAAAAAAATAGTTTATAAAAATTTTACTTTAAAAACACCTGAAGAACCTACAACACCTGAAAATAATGCAAATTATATTATTCTTCAAGAAGAAGATAGAATGGAATTTTTTAAAGAAAGCAATGAAGATAATGAACTATATTTAGAAGATTTCAAACATCATAATCAGTTTAAAGAAGAATTAGCTACAACACCTATAGAAACTGAAACACCTGAAGAGCCAACATCAAATGAAACAGAAACTAATCTTGAAACACCTAATGCTACTGAGGAAGTACAACCTGATTTTGAACCTAATTTAACTTTAACTAATAATCAAGATGAACCTTACATATCTAATAATGAAGATTCTAATGAATTAGGCTTAGTTTCTTCAATTATTGATGATGCTTATATGGCTAAAATGATAGAAGTAGGATTTTTAGATATGACTATTGAAGAACAACATAATTATATAATTAATACATATAACGTTAATTATCGTGATTTAATTGAAGCCATTACTTATCATCCTGGACTTAGCTTTTATCATACCAATATTGCCGAAGAAATATTATCTCGCCCAGATTTTGATGAAATAAAAGCTTTCTTTACAATTCTTACTGATAACAAAATAAATTATGTTTTACAAAGACGTAATGAAACTTATGATAGATTTAAAGTTGTTATGCAAATTGTAGCGGGGGAAGAAGGGATAAGTAATTATTCTGAAGGCTATGTTGTTATGAATTCTGTAGATAATCGTGCTCATGGAACTAAATGGAGTGGTTATATCAATGCTTTATATGGCAATGACAGAGGATACAGTCTATATGGGCAAATGACAGCATCTGGTCAATATGATGTATATCTAACTGGAAAATATATGGAATATCCAAATATTCGTCAATATACTACTTTCTATGGTGCTCTAGATTATCTAGTATTAGAAGTAAGTATTCATAACTTCCCATCATTTCGTGATTCATCTATATATTTTGGACCTCAATTAGTTAAATATGGTGATCACTATGGTGATGAACAAGATCCTAGTACTTTCTTTGAAAATCCTACTTTACAAGATATTGGCTATGTTAATTTTGAAACGGAAATCAATTTACTTAGTGGTGACATTTTAGTATCAAGAGATGGCATATATAATATTAATGAAGAAGAAAAATTAGAACTTACGAAATAAAATACCTTAAAAAGTATTTTTTTTCATTTTGATATTGTAATTTTTAAGCCATTACGTTATAATATTAATATGAAAATAAAGGGGCTGTAATTATGAATAATAATGAACCAAATAATAATGAATTAAATTCTGTATTTTTAGGAAACGTGGGTAATATCAACAATGTAAATCCAACTCCAACACCAGGTGGTACTGAAACTCCACCAACTCCTCAAAATGAGGCTGACTCTAATCTAACACCAGTAAGTCCACTTACAGAAGAAAATGAAAGTGCCATATTAAATACTGGTATTGAATCTAATAACCTTAATACCAACATTAATGAACCTAATTACACCAATTCTATACCTCCAGTAGCTCCATTAATGGAGGAAAATAGTGTTAATAATGTTTTATCTAGTAATATTGAAACTATTCCTCCTCTGGCCGATGATTCTAATTCTAAAAAAAATAAAGACAAACCTAATAAAATATTATTTATTATAATTATTGTTTTATCATTAACTGCCGTTGGTGTAGGAGTCTATATTTTACTTGGCCTATCCAAAAAACCAATAGCTTTAAATTCATCATCTGTCAAAGTTAAAGAAGTAAAAATTGAAATTGGTAGTGAAATACCTACTGATATAAAAAATTATGCTGATTTTAATAATATTGATACCTCAACTTGCTCTATTGATACTACAAATATAACTGATACTAACACTTTAAATGCTACTTATAAATTTACTATCAATTGTATTAATAACAAATCTTATGAAGGTACCGCTACCATTGTTGATACAACTAAACCAGAAGTAACAACCAAAAATGTTACTGTCGGCTTAAATAGTCAAATATCAGCTTTGGATTTCATCGAAAAATGTGATGATAAAAGTAGTTGCTCTTATGCTTTTAAAGATGAAAATGCAGTAATGGATAATCTTAAAACCCCGGGAGAATATGAAGTTGAAATAATTGTTCAAGATGCTGCAAAAAATTCTGTTGAAGTAAAAGCTAAGATGACGGTAACTGATACTCCAATCGCAGATATTTACATAGTTTGTAAATCATCAAATTCTAATGAAGTAACTAAATATGGTATTGTTAATTCCGAATTTAATAAAACTGCCTTAAGAATATATACCTATACTTTAGAAGAAAGCACTTACAATTCCTTAAAATCATCTAGTACCAATTTAAATAATGTTACATATGATGGAAAAACAGGAGCAGGGGTATTTGATGATGAAAATCATACTTTAACCTTAACTGTTAATTTAAGTTATGATGAAATCGTCGCTGAATCTGGTTCTGAAATTCCTACAACTGCCAGTGAATTACGAAATTTCTATAATAATAAAGGATATAGTTGTTCTATAGGATACTAGGCTATGAAAATAGCCTTTTTTTAATTTATTTCACCAATTGTTCACAAATTTGTTATAATATTATCTAAAGGAGTGACCTTTATGAAAATATTAGTTTGTGATGATGAAGAATTAATTAGAAAAGTTATAAAAGAATATTTAGAATTAGAATCATTTATAATAATCGAGGCAACAGATGGTAATGATGCTCTTACTAAAGTTAAAAATAATGATATTGATCTTATAATCATGGATATTATGATGCCTAAAATGGATGGCTATCAAGCTATAAGAGAAATAAAAAAAATAAAAGACATTCCCGTTATTATGCTTTCTGCTCGCGATGAAGAATATGACAAACTTTATGGCTTTGATTTAGGCATAGATGATTATGTAACAAAACCATTTTCCCCTAAAGAATTAACTGCTCGTGTTAAAGCGGTCTTAAAACGTCTTCAAAACGATCAAACAATATATAAATTTCAAGATTTAGTCTTAGATGATTTAGCTCATGAAGTAAAAATAGATGATAAATTAATTACTTTAACTCCCAAAGAATATGAACTTTTAAAATATTTCATGCAAAATAAAAATATTGCTTTATCACGTGATACTATTTTAGCTAATATCTGGGGCTTTGATTTTTATGGTGATGAACGAACAGTTGATACACATGTTAAAACCTTAAGAAACAACCTTGGCAAATATCGTAATTTAATTAAAACAGTAAGAGGAATGGGGTATAAATTTGAATATAAAGAACAAGATTAAAAGTATTAATTTTAAAACTTTAGTTTACTTAATTATTTTTAGTATTGCTATATTATTATTCTTAATGCTATCTCAAAGTATCTTACTAAAATATAGTTATGAAAAATATCAAGAAAAAAAGATTCAAAAAATTACTTTAAATATTAAAAATGAAACCATCAATAACTTATATTATAACTTAGAAAATATTGCTTATAACAACAGTGTTTGTATTAAATATGTAACTAATACTAATACCATTAATTATAATATTCTTATGGTGGGATGTGGTCTTAAAAATAATAACCAAGTAACTAATATTATTAATGATATTATTGCTCAAAATGAAAATTTAAAATACATTAAACTTATTAACAATTCCAATAATTCTCGGGCTATATTATCAGGTGTTAAAGTTGAAAATGGTTATATTTTTATCTATTCCCCTCTAGAAGATTTAAATGGTGCTCGTTATATTTTACATAAAGAATTAGTTTTAATTACTATTATTGTTGTCTTTATTGCCTGTTTTATATCTTATTTTTTATCTAAAAAAATCACTAAACCCATTGTTAAAATAACGAAAAAAGCCCAAGAACTCGGGGAAGGTAATTATCAAATTAAATTTGATTCTAGTGATATATTAGAAATAAATGAACTTGCTAATACCTTAAATCATGTTAGTAGTGATTTATCTAAAATAGATGAATTAAGGCGTGATTTAATGGCTAATGTTTCTCATGATTTAAAAACTCCTTTAACAATGATAAGAGCTTACGCAGAAATGATTAGAGATATATCATATGCTGATGAAGCTAAAACCAAAGAAAATTTAAATATAATTATTGAAGAAGTTGAACGTTTAAATATTTTAGTAAATGACATCTTAGAATTATCTCGAATGCAAGCCACAAATGATGAATTAAAACTTGAAAATTTTGATTTATGTGCCATCATAAATGATATTATGAAAAAATATGAAATTTTAAAAACTACTGAAGATTATCATTTTATTTTAGATATTCCTCCTAAATTAATCGTTTATGCTGATAAACAAAAAATAACTCAAGTAATCTATAATTTAATTAATAATGCTCTTAACTATACTGGTAGTGATAAAAAAGTATTTATTACTATTAAAAAAATCAAAAAAGAAGTATTAATTGAAATAACTGATACCGGTAAAGGTATTAAAAAAGAAGAACTACCATATATTTGGGATAAATATTATAAAAGTGATAAATTACATCGTCGTAATGTTGTCTCAACTGGTTTAGGTTTATCAATTGTAAAAGAAATTCTTACTAAGCATAAATTTGACTATGGTGTCAAATCAACTTTAAATAAAGGAACTACTTTCTATTTTAAAATTAAAACAAAATAAATATTTCACAATAAAAACACATATATTTCACATTTATTTGTTAGACTTAAAAATGAAGGAGGACGATAACGTAAAAGTTCATAAACCTATTTAAAAATATTAACATATAAACTAAAACTCACACTTAAAAGGGAAATTGCTATTTTTCCCTTTTTAATTTATTTAATTTATGTTATTATTTTGTAGTAAAGAGGTGGAATATGCAAACATTTATTTTTGGCCATCGTAATCCCGATGCAGACAGTGTGTGTGCAAGTATAGCATTATCTTATTTAATGAATGAGGAAGGATATAATACTATTCCTAAAGTATTAAGTCACATAGATACTCAAACTAAATATATCCTAAAATATTTTAAAGTTAAAGAACCCGAATATTTAAATGATACTAAAGTTAAAATAAGAGATATAAAATATAATAAAAAAGCTTATATTAATGAAAATGAATCAATTTTTAATACTTTTAATTTTATGCAAAAAGAAAATATTACCGCGGTTCCTTTAGTAAATGAAAATAAAGAATTAAAAGGTTTTATTACTTTAAAAGAAATAGCTAAATATTTAATTGGTGGTAATAAAAATTATGTTGATACAACTTATGATCATATAATAGAAAGTATCAATGGGATAGGTTTATTAGAATTTGATCATGAAATAAAAGGTAATGTCATGGTTGCTTCTTATCAAGCTAAAACTTTACAAGAAGAAATAAAATTAACTAGTGATGATATCTTAATCGTGGGTGATCGTTATAAAGTATTAGAATACGCGATTGAATCTAAAATAAAATTAATCGTGTTAACCGGTAATCATGAACTTCCTTCTAAATTATTTAAGAAAGCTGAAAAAAATAAAGTTAATGTTATTTTAAGTAAAGACACTAGTTTAGAAACAGTTAATAAAGTTATATTAAGTAATCAAATTAAATCTATTAATCCTAATTTAAAACCTGTAACTATTGATCATAAAGCCTATCGCAGTGATTTTATTAGTATGGCTAGTAAAGAGGGATACGCTAATTATCCAGTTGTAAATAGTAAAAATGAATGTTTAGGTTTAATTAAAGTAACAGATACTGATTCTTATACCAAACAACAAGTTATCATGGTTGATCATAATAGTTTAAGTCAAAGTGCTATTGGTATCGAAGAAGCCGAAATAATTGAAATAATTGATCATCATAATTTAAGTGGATTAGGTATTTCAGTTCCCATAAACTTTAGAAGTCGTCCTGTTGGTTCAACTTGTACGATTATTTATAGTATGTTTCAAGAAAAAAATATTGATATTCCTTATGAAATTGCCGGTTTAATGCTTAGTGCTATTTTATCTGATACTTTAGTTTTAAAATCCCCAACTACTACTGAAGAAGATATCTCAGTTGCTAATAAATTAGCTAAATTAACTAAATTAGATTTAAATAAATTTGGTTATGATTTAATAAAAGTTGCCTCAAGTATTAAAGGTTTAAGTGTTAATGATGTTATAAATCAAGACTTTAAGTCTTATAATGTTGGTAATCATGAATTAGGTATTGCCCAAATAATGACGATGGATTTCAATGAAATAGAGCCTATTATGCCTGATTATGTTGCTAAATTAAATGAACTTCAAATGGGTAATTTTATATGTGTTGTTTTATTCATTACTGATGTTTATAAAAATGGTTCTTATGTTATTTATAATACTGAAAGTGAAAAATTAATTCAAGATGCCTTTAATTTAAAAGAAATAAAAGAAGGTATCTATATTCCTAATTTAGTATCTCGTAAAATTCAAATGTTGCCAGCTTTATTAGAAGTAATAGAAAAGAAGGTCTAATATGCAAGCTTTAATAACAGGAGCATCATCGGGTATAGGTCGGGATTTAGCCCGTGTTTTAGCTTCTAAAAATTATGATTTAATATTAGTAGCTCGAAGACAAAATCGTTTAGAAGAATTACAAAAAGAATTAAAAACTAAAGTTAAAATAATTACTTTAGATTTAAGTATTACTTCTAATGTTTATAAATTATATGAATTAACTAAAAATGAAGATATAGATATTTTAATTAATAATGCTGGTTTTGGTTTATTTGGCTTATTTAATGAAACAGATTTAGATACTGAACTTAAAATGATTGATTTAAATATAAAAACATATCATATTTTAACTAAATTATTTTTACAAGATATGCTAAAAAAAGATCAAGGTTATATTTTAAATGTTTGTTCTAGCGCAGGTTTTATGGCAGGACCTAAAATGAGTACATATTACGCTTCAAAAAATTATGTAACGAAACTTACGATGGCTATTAATGAAGAATTAAGAAAAGAAAAAAGTCATGTTCAAATAAGTGCTTTATGTCCCGGACCTGTTGCTACTGAATTTAATGAAGTTGCTCATGGTACTTTTGCCATTAGAGAAGCTAATTCTTATGATGTTGCTAAATATGCTATTAAAAAATTAATGCAACATAAAATGCTTATAGTTCCTACTTTTCTTATGAAAATAACTCTTTTTTTAAATCGTTTTGCTCCATATCGTTTATCTTTAATTATTTCTTATCATATTCAAAATCGTAAATCTAAGAGAAAAGAGTAATAATATGTCTTGGAAAATAAAAGATTTAACTATTAAAAATCAAGTTGTTTTAGCTCCTATCGCTGGTATATCTAATGCATCATACATGAAAATATTAGAAGATATGGGAGTTGATTTAGCTTTTACCGAATTAATTAGTTCCGAAGCAATAATAAGGAATAATAAGAAAACTTTAGATATGTTAAATGGCTTAGATAAATTAAAAATGTATGTTGGTGTTCAAATATTTGGTTCTAATCCTGATGTTTTAGCTAAGAGTGCCCAAATTTTAGTTAAAGATTATCATGTTAAATTAATAGATATCAATATGGGTTGTCCTGTTCCTAAAGTAGCTATCAAAGCTCATGCGGGAAGTGCTTTATTAAAAGATCCCAAGTTAGTCGGGGAAATAGTTAAAAAAGTTGTCGCCAGCGTAAATGTTCCAGTTACTGTAAAAATTAGAAGTGGCTGGGATTCTTCAAGTATTAATGCCGTAGAAATTGCTAAAATATGTGAAGCAAATGGGGCTAGTGCTATATCCGTTCATGCAAGAACTAGAGCTCAAGGCTATACTGGTAAAGCTGATTGGAATATTATTAAAGAAGTAAAACAAAATGTTTCTATTCCCGTTATAGGTAATGGTGATGTAAATAGTCCCGAAAAAGCGGAAGAAATGCTCAAAACTACAAACTGTGATGCCGTCATGATTGGTCGTGCTGCTCTAGGTAATCCTTGGCTCTTTAAAGAATGCCTTTATTATTTAACTAATCATGAATTACTTTCTAAACCTACTTTAAAAGAAAAAATAACCATGATTAAAAAACATTATAATCTTTTAAAAGAATATAAAAATTCTAAATTAGCTTTATTAGAAATAAGAAGTATTGCTCTTTATTATTTAAAGGGCTTACCTGATGCTAAAAACTTAAAAGAACAAATAATAGAAGTAAAAACAGAAGATGAATTATTTAATTTATTAGATAATTATTTAAATAATATTTAAAAAAGGGAACAAATTTGGAAATTTGC